>CASFIQ010000182.1 GCA_949294785.1 uncultured Collinsella sp. | reverse complement strand
CGCTCGCATCGCGCGGCGACGTCATCCTGCTGTCGCCCGCATGCTCCTCGTTCGATGAGTTCTCCGGTTTCGAGGAGCGCGGCGAGCGCGTCCGCGCCTACGTGGCCGATCTCGGTACGCGCGCGTCCCGGACGCGCTAGGGGGCATCGTGGCGCGCTCCTCGCGAAAGACAGATCCGTCCCCGTCTTTGCGCGGGGCCGCAACCGACGGCGCGGCTCCGCGTCGCGACGCCACCCGCAGGGCGCAGGAGGGCACGCTCTCCGAGCGGCTCATCGCCGGTGTGCCCGCGCGCATCATGCGCCCGCGCCTCGTGTTCATCTCGTGCCTCGTCGCGATCCTCGCCTTCGGCCTGCTCATGGTCTACTCCGCCTCTGCCGTGGAGGCCCTCGCCGAGGAGGGGAGCTCGGTCCACTTCCTCATCCGCCAGGGCGGCTTCATCCTCGCGGGCCTGATCTGCATGGCCGTGGTCACGCAGGTGCCGCTTTCCATCATGCGCTCCCGCGTGGTGTGGTGGGCCTGGATCGCGATGCTTTTGCTTCTGGTCGCGGTGCTTATCGTGGGCGTGGACGCCGGCGGCGCGCGCCGCTGGATCAACCTGGGAATCCAGCTGCAGCCCTCCGAGTTCGCCAAGCCCGTCATCATCGTCACCGCCGCGATGATCTTCCACCGCTACTACGAGGAGGGGGCGCTCGCCACCTCGAGCTTCCTGGCGCTTCTGGCGCTGTGCGTCTTCGTGCCGCTCGCGGCCATCATCGCCGAGCCCGACCTGGGCAGCTGCCTCATCATCGGCGGCACCATCTTCGCGATGTGCTACCTGGCCGGGTTCTCCTACTGGGTCTTCGTGCCCCTTGCCGTCGCGGCGGCGGCGCTCGCGATCGGCTTCGTGGTGACCTCGGGCTACCGCATGGCGCGCCTCATGTCCGACCCCTGGGCCGACCCGTACGGCGACGGCTACCAGGCGACGCTCGCGATCATGGCGTTCGCCTCGGGTGGCCTGTTCGGCCGCGGCATCGGCAACTCCACCATGAAGTACCACTACCTGCCGGAGGCGCACAACGACTACATCCTCGCCATCATCGGCGAGGAGCTCGGCTTCATCGGCATGCTCGCCTTCATCGCCGTCTACCTGATCATGGTGCTCGCCGCGTTCAAGATCGCGACCCGCGCGCCCACCGTGCAGGGCCGCATGATCGGCTACGGCTCGGCGGTCCTCATCATGCTGCAGTTCCTGGTCAACGCCCTCGGCATCCTGGGCGTCACGCCCATGACGGGCAAGACCATGCCCTTCATCAGCTACGGCGGCTCGTCGATGATCGCGATGCTCATCGTCGCCGGCCTGATCATCCGCGTGTCGGTCGAGAGCGGTGCCGCGACCGTCTATGACGAGCGACGCGGCAGGATGGCCGTGGTGGGACCCGATGACGACCCCGCCGCCATAGACGGCTCGACGGCGGGGGAGGCCCGGCCGCGCTCGGCGCGCGGGGGCTTCACCGTGGTCGACGGCTATTCGATGGTGGACGAGCCCGCCCGCCCGCGCCCCGTGGGGAGTCGCTCGGGCGCCACGTCGGGCGCGGGCGCCCG
>CASFIQ010000181.1 GCA_949294785.1 uncultured Collinsella sp. | reverse complement strand
GCCGAGAAGCTGAACGCCGTCATGCGCCGCCGCGCCAACGGGTGATGGTTGGGCAGCGCACCGGTCAGCGCCTTGTGCTGCAGGTGAGGTGACCGGAAACCGCACGTGAGGTTTCGTGCGTTGCACGTAAATGGGAATAATCGTTCGGAGCCGGTTTCTGTGTCCGGAGGGTCCTCTATAATTTCTATCGAACAGAAGTACGATGGTAAGCCATCGGTGCGACGGTGGGAGGCCCATGGCAAACGTGAACGTCACCATACGGATCGATGAGCACATAAAGGCGCGTGCCGACGCGCTCTTCGCGGATCTGGGCATGAACTTCACTACCGCGGTGAACGTGTTCGTGCGGCAGGCGATCAGGGAGGGGAGGATCCCGTTCGCGGTGGGCGGCGCCGCAGTGAAGGACCCCTTGCCCCCGGTGTTCGATATCGAGGTCGAGCGCCCCGATTCGGTCTCCGGCTGCGGCGCGCACGGCTCCCGTCTGTTCGGAACTTGACCAGCTTGCCAACGGGCCTTCGCGCTCGAACGGGTATAGTGCGAGTAAGCAGGCGCGACGCAAAGGGGCGGCGTATGATCGGTTGCGTGGTCATGGCGGCGGGTGCCGGCAGACGGTTCGGCAACAACAAGCTCGTCGCCTTGCTGGGTGACGGGCTCGTGGTCGAGCGCGCCATCCGGGCCATTCCTGACGAGTTCGACGTCGTGGTGGTCACGCGCTGGCCGGATGTCGAGGAGGTCGCGCGCGAGCTGTCGGTCGCCTGCGTCCGCCCCGAGGGTCCCGGGCGCGCCGACTCGGTGCGGGCGGGCATCTCCTACGGTGCCGCCCGATGGGATGCGTGCATCCTCATCTCAGGTGACCAGCCGCTGGTGAGGCCTCAGAGCTATCGGGCGCTCGAGGCGGCTTACCGCGCGAACCCGGGCAAGGTGGTGCGCCTCGCGTACGGCGGGGTGCCCGCATCTCCCGTCCTGTACCCCCATAGGCTCTTCGGGGCCCTTCTCAGCCTGCGCGGGCACGAGGACGCCACCGCTCTTCTGAAAGGGGAGCCGGTGTCCATGGTCGAGGCGCTCGACGCGCGCGAGCTCTTCGACATCGACACCCGCGACGACCTGCGTCGCGTGCGCGAGCATCTTGTCGATTCATTAGGTTAGATTCGAATCGGCGGTCTTTGCGACTGCACGATGTGCGAGGTGCAAGGACTAACCTCGCTGGTGGCGCGATCGGCGGTGCTTCCATGTTTTCCGTTGCCCCGCGCGGCGATTCCACGTATACTTTCGGTTCAGGACGTCGGGACGTGGCGCAGCTTGGTAGCGCGCCTGCTTTGGGAGCAGGATGTCGCAGGTTCAAATCCTGTCGTCCCGACCATATATGCGGGCGTAGTTCATCGGTAGAACCTCAGCCTTCCAAGCTGATGAGGCGGGTTCGACTCCCGTCGCCCGCTCCAGAAAAACACGCAGGTCAGAGCATATATGCGCTCTGACCTGTTTTTCTATGCGTATGTCTTGATACGGTACGGCCCATGTTCGGCGGCTATCCTGGAAGCCGGGTTCCCCTGGGGCTGGATACCGGGAGAATCGCTGCCTCAGCGCAGGAACATCCGGATGACCTTGTCCTTCCATGCGGTGTAGGGCTGGTAGCGCATGGGCATGTCGATCCAGTTGTGCTTCTTCAGGATGCTCTTCTCGTGGCTGAAGGTGTCGAAGCTGTATTTGCCGTGGTAGCTTCCCATACCGGTGGCGCCCACGCCGCCGAACCCCATGGCACTCGTCGCCAGATGGAGCACCGTATCGTTGACGCATCCGCCGCCGAAGGGTACGTGGTGCAGGAAACGGTCTTCCAGCTGCCTGCTCTTGGTGAAGAGGTAGAGTGCGAGCGGCTTCGGCCGCGCCTTGATGAACGCTTCCGCCTCATCGATCGCCGTATACGTGATGATGGGCATGATGGGCCCGAAGATCTCCTCGCCCATGACGGCGTCGTCTGCGGTGACGTCGTCCATGACCGTGGGTTCGATCTGGAGGGTATCGGCTTTCGAGCCGCCGCCCAGCACGACTTTCGCAGGGTCGATGAGGCCCATGAGCCGGTCGAAATGCTTCCGGTTGACGATCTTTCCCCAATTGGGGTTCTCGAGCGGGCGCTCGCCGAGCATCCTTGCAACCTGCCTTCTCACCTCACCGAGGAATGCGTCGTGAACCCGCTCGTCCACCAGGATGTAGTCGGGCGCCACGCAGGTCTGTCCGCAGTTCAGGTACTTGCCGAAGACGATGCGCGCGGCGGCGACCTTGAGGTTCGCGTCGCAGGCGACGATGCAGGGGCTCTTGCCGCCGAGCTCCAGCGTGACGGGCGTCAGATGCTCGGCGGCCTTCTGCATGACGAGCTTGCCCACGGTCACGCCGCCGGTGAAGAAGATGTAATCGAACGTCTGGTCCAGAAGCGCCGCGTTCTCGGCGCGGCCGCCCTCGACCACCGTGGCGAGCCCGGCCGGAAGCGCCTCGGAGACGATTTTGCGCATGACGGACGAGGTCGCCGGCGAGTAGGCGCTCGGCTTCACCACGCAGGTGTTGCCGGCGGCGATGGCCCCTGCAAGCGGCTCCATCGTTAGCATGAACGGGTAGTTCCACGGGCTCATGATGAGCGCGACGCCATAGGGCTCGGCGACGGTGAAGCTCGTCGCGTGGAAGTTGGCGAGACCGGTGGGCTTCATGTGCCGGCGGGCCCAGCGGCGCACGTGCCGTATCTGATAGCGGAGCTCGGCGAGCGTGAGGCCGACCTCGCACATGTAGCTCTCGGTCGCCGACTTGCCCAGGTCTTCCCTCAACGCTGCGTTGATCTGATCCTCGTGCGCGACGATCGAGGCCTCGAGCTTCCGCAGCGCCTCGAGGCGCGCCTCGACGGGAATCGTGGCGCCGGTATCGAAATGGGCGCGGCAGTTCGCGACGACCTTAGCGATGGACATGGTTCCTCCTGGTGAGCTTTCGGACGGCAAGGCGGCTGGTTATGCGGATGCGGCGCCGTGCGGTCTTGAGGGTGCCGGCAAGGCCGCTGGATACGCCCGTCGGAACGCCTGCCGCGCCGGCTATGGTCCCGGGTGCCTCTGTCGCGTCCCCGGATGTCGCGGCTGCGACGCCGTATGCCGCAGCCGC
>CASFIQ010000180.1 GCA_949294785.1 uncultured Collinsella sp. | reverse complement strand
GTGGTCGCGGCGGCGACCGTGGCGGTTTCGGTGGCAACCGCGGCGGCTTCGGCGGCCGTGGCGGCGACCGCGGCGGGTTCCGCGGCTAAGGGCGGATCGCGCAACCGGCCTTTCGCATCTTGATAGCCAGGCGGGCATCCGGGTTCATCCGGGTGCCCGCTTTCTGTTGACCGTATGCGCTATGCTCAAAAGGAGCCCGAAGGGGGAAGCTCAGGCGACGGAAACGGGGGAGGCCATGCGTGCATTCGCGGCGCTCGATCTAGATGAGGGATTTCGCGACGACGTCGCCCGTCTGGCCCGGCAGCTTTCGGTTGTGGCGCCCGGTCGCTATCTGCCGCGCGAGAACTACCACGTGACCCTCGCGTTTCTCGGCGATATCGGCGAGGCGGAGGCGCGCCGGGCGATGGACGCGCTCGACGAGGCGGCCGCGGCCGCGGCGCCCATCGATCTTGTGCCCCAGGGCCTGGGCACGTTCGGACGGCCGCGCGATGCGACGTTGTTTTTGGCGCTCGCCCCGGACCCTGCGCTCGTGGACCTCGCCGCCCGTTTGCGCGCGGCGCTTTCCGCGCGCGGCATCGGGTTCGATGCCAAGGCGTTCCGGCCGCACGTCACGCTCGCACGGCGTGCGCGCCTGGGTGCGACGCCGCTCGAGGGGCTCGCGTTCCCGCTGCCCGCCCGCGCCCCTCGCGCGGTGCTTTACCGAAGCATCCTCTCCTTCGAGGGCGCGCGCTACAAGGAGCTCTACGCCCGCGACCTCGACCTCGGCTGACGGGCCGTCCCATGGGACCGCTCCAAGGCCCGTCCTGCCGAACCCGCTTCGAGGGCACGTCGTGTAACGGGAGCGTTTCGCGGCGATTGCCTTTCGTTTGCCCCACGGTTGCGTCCCCGTAACCGTGGGGCTTTTTTGCGCGCCGCGCGTCCATCCTCGCTAGGATGGTCGAGACGACCTCAACGGCGAGGCCGTCTTCGCGCCGTGACCCGGCGCATCCACTTCGGTTCAATGGCGATCCGAATATGTCCCGGTACACCTTGTCCAACGCGTGCTTACCGGGACCCCGCGCAAGCGGGATGCCCCATTCGACTCGTCAGGTAAGGAAGTGGTCCCATGTCAACAGCAGTGTCCGCAATCGAGCATGCGTCCGGAACGCCGGGCGCGCGCGAGGAAAGCGCCGAGTATTTTGAGAAGCGTTCGCTCAAGAAGGGCTCCGTGAGCTGGGTCATGCTTATGGGATTGGGTGTCGCCTATGCTATCTCGGGCGACTTTTCTGGCTGGAACTACGGCATCGCCGAGGGAGGCTGGCTCGGCATGGTCATCGCCTTTCTGGTGATGGGCGCCATGTACCTCTTCATGTCGTTCGGACTGGCGGAGATGTCGTGCGCCATGCCCACCGCGGGCGCCGGCTATGCCTTCGCACGCCGCGCCATGGGCAAGGTGGGCGGCGCCCTCACCGGCTTCGCGATCCTGGTCGACTTCGTCATCTGCCCGGCTGCGATCTCGATCTTCATCGCCGACTATGTGCATGCGCTGGGGCTCTTCTCACAGGTGCCCTCCGCGGCGATCGTGGGCGTGTTCTTCCTCGTGTTCATCGGTGTGCAGCTGGTGGGGGTGGGCGAGGCCCTCAAGGTGACCTTCATCATCACGCTCGTCGCCGTCTCCGCGCTCGCGGCGTTCGTGATCGGCATCGTTCCGAGCTTCTCTATCGAGCACCTCTTCGATATCGCACCCGCTGCAGCCGGTGCCACCGCCGCGCTGCCCTTCGGCGTTGCGGGCGTGGTCTCGGCACTGCCCTTCGGCATGTGGCTCTTCTTGGGCGTCGAGGGCGTACCGCTTGCGGCCGAGGAGGCCGCCGACCCCAAGCGTGACATCCCGCGCGGCATCATCGGCGCCATGCTCCTGCTGTTCGTGACCGGCGCGCTCGCCCTCATGCTCACCACCGGCGGTCCCGGTGCAGCCTTTGCCGGCACCGCCGCCGCCCCCTTGGTCGACGCACTCAACCAGGTGGGCGCCCCCGCCTTCGCCACCTTCGTGAACTACGCCGGGCTGGCGGGGCTCGTCGCCTCGTTCTTCTCGTGCATCTACAGCGCCTCGCGCCAGGCGTTCGCGCTTTCGCGCGCAGGGTATCTGCCCAAGTTCCTCTCTTATACGGGCGAGCGCAAGACGCCGTTCGTGGCGCTGATCGTCCTCGGTGTCATCGAGTTCGCGCTCGCCGTGGGTATCGGCAACGGCTCGGCACTGCTCAACATGGCGGTCTTCGCGGCCTGCGTGTCCTACGCCATGATGAACCTCTCGCATATCCTGCTGCACCTTCATGAGCCCGAGATGGAGCGCGCGTTCACGGCGCCCGGCGGCATCGTGCTGACCTCGATCTCGCTCGCGCTGTCACTGGTGGCGCTCGTCTCGACCTTCTTCGTGGACATGACCGCCGCCGGTTGCACGCTCGCCGTGGTCGTGGCCTTGATGGCGTACTTCTTCGGCTACTCGAGCCACCACCTGGTGGCGAACGCCCCGGACGAGGAGTTCGCTGCGCTCGCCGCCGCCGAGGCGGAGCTCGCGTAGCGCCCCCTCCCATGCCGGAGCGGCGCGGCCGCCATGCCCAATCTCCCTGGTCGCGCCGCCCGGCCCCCTAGATATCCCCGTATGCGAATCTCGTGCGCGCGAACCCGCGCGGGAAGGAGCATCCCTATGGATGAGATGACGAAAGGCGCCCCGCAGGAGAACGTGGGCATCCTGAACTCGAACAGCTTCGATATGTCCGATCTCGACACGCTCGACGGCGAGCTGCGCGACCTGGTTGCGCGCCGCAGCGTGCTGGGCCCGTGCTACCGGCTTTTCTACCAGCGGCCACTGCATCTGGTGCGCGGGCGGGGCACCAGGCTCTTCGATGCCGACGGCACCGAGTATCTCGATATGTACAACAACATCCCCTCGATCGGCCACAGCAACCCCGTGGTGACCGATGCGGTGACGCGCCAACTGGGGCTCATCAACACCCATACGCGCTATGTGCACGAGAACATCCTGGACTACGCCGACGAACTGGTGGCGACCCTGCCCGGTCCGATCGACCGCGTCATGTTCATGCTCTCCGGCTCCGAGGCGAACGATCTTGCCGTGCGATGCGCGCAGCTCTACACCGGCGGCGAGGGCATCATCGTCACCGCGGAGGCCTATCACGGCAACACCGCGCTGGTCTCGGGGCTCTCGCCCTCGATCGGGCACAACGTGGCCATGAGCCGCACCATGCGGATGATCCCCACGCCCGACACCTACCGCTTGGGTACCGACGAGATCGGCGGCTGGATGTGCGAGCGCATCGCGGAGCAGATCGCCGACATGCGCCGGCACGGAATCGAGTTCGCGGGCGTGCTGTTCGACAGCATCTTCTCCTCCGACGGTGTGATCCCGGGAGCGTCGGGCTTTTTGAAGCCGGTGATCGATCTGGTGCACGCCGAGGGAGGCGTCTACATCGCCGACGAGGTGCAGCCCGGTTTCTGCCGCACGGGTAAGGCGTTTTGGGGGTTCGCGCGTCACGGCATCGAGCCCGATATCGTGACCATGGGCAAGCCCATGGCGAACGGCATCCCGTGCTCGGCCATGGCGATCCGCCATGAGGTGCTGGACGCCTTCGCCGAGCGCAACCCCTACTTCAACACCTTCGCGGGCAACCCCGTATCGATGGCGGCGGCGCAGGCGGTGCTGCGCTACATGAAGGGCGAGCATCTGCTGGAACACGTCGATAGGATCGGCGACGAGCTGCTGGCCGAGATGCGCCGCGCGGCGGCCGACCATCCGGCGATCGGCGACGTGCGCGGCACGGGCCTTTTCGCCGGCGTGGACATCGTGGTGCCGGGTACCACCGAGCCCGACCGCGCGCTCGCCGTGCGCCTCATCGAGAAACTGCGCGAGCACCGCGTCCTCATCTCGCTGTGCGGACCCTATGGCAACGTGCTCAAGATCCGCCCGCCGCTCGTCTTCGATGAGGACGACCTCGTGTTCTTCATCGAGGCGCTCGACCGCTCGCTTGCCGAGCTCGACGCCTGAAAGGTCGTCCCGCCCGCATGGGACGCCGGATCGACATCCAGCCCAAACCCAAGACGAAAATAAGACCGCAAGGAGGCCGTTATGGCAACCAACTTCGATAACCCCGAGCGATTCCTCTGGGTGGCGGAGCAGGCGGCTGCCCGCTACCCGTTCGAGCGCATCGCCTGCCGGCTTCTGGCGTTCTCCGAGAACGCCACCTATCTGGCCTACGATCCCGCGACCGATGAGAGGCTCTTCGTGCTGCGCGTGGGCCGGCCGGGCTACCATACCTACCCCGAGTACGAGAGCGAGACCGCGTGGCTGCGCCAGATCAATGACTACACGCCGCTCACCGTGGCGAACCCCATCGAGGCGCGCGACGGCTCGTATATTCAGATGGTGGAGGACCCGGAGTCGGGCATCACCTATTACTGCATCGCGACGGAGTTTTTAACCGGGCAGACCCTGGAGCACGAGACCGACCCCGCCGCGCGCCCGCGCCACTTCGAGATGCTCGGCGAGGTGACGGCCTATCTGCACCGGCAGACCGAGATCTGGAACGGCACCAAGGACATCGTCCGGCCGCATTGGGACTGCGACTCCATGATCGGTCCCGATGGCATCTGGGGCGACTGGCGCGCCTATCCCGGGCTCGAACCTGAGTCGGAGGCGCAGATCCAGCGCGCCTGCGAGGTTATCCGCGCGCGCCTCGACCGCTATGGCAAGACACCCCAGAACTACGGCGTCATCCATGCCGACCTGCGCGACACCAACGTCATCGTGGAGGGCGACGCGATCAAGGTCATCGACTTCGACGACTTCGGCTTCGGTTGGCATCTGCATGACCTGGCGGGTGCGCTCAGCTTCATCGAGGACGAGGACGATGTGCCCGAGTTGGTGAACGCGTGGCTCGACGGCTACCGCAAGGTGCTGCCCTTCACCGACACCGACTTCGTGGAGATCGACACCTTCATCCTGCAGCGCCGTATCCAGCTGATGGCGTGGCTTGCATCGCACGCGGACTCGACGCCGGTGCAGGGGTATATGGAGGGCTTCGTCGAGGGGACCATGGGCCTGGTCGAGCGCTATCTGCGGTTGTTCGGCTAGAGACGGTACAGAAGCGGAGCGGTGGACGGTGCCGATGGCACAAGGAGCCTCGGCTTTCCCGCCGATCCGCGAATGCCTCCAGCGGATTCTATTATGAAACGGGGACATCATGAAAGAGATCGAGATCATCATCAACGGGGACAAGCTGGACCGCGTCATGCAGCGCCTGGTCCAGCTCACCACCACCGGTATCTTCGTGACGCAGGGGTTCGGCTACGGCCACCAGCACGGCTTCAAGCAGGTGTACACGCGCGACGACGACCGCGGCGTCAAGATCTTGCCCAAGGTCTCGGTGCGCGCCGTGGTGGCGGACGGTCAAGCCGATGCGATCGTCGACGAGCTGGTGGCGCTGCTCGGCTCCGCGTCGTTCGGCGACGGCAAGATCTTTATCCGTGCGGTCCAGGACGCGGTGCGCGTCCGCACGGGCGAGCGGGGGGATTGCGCGCTGTAGCACGGGCGGTGTGAGGTGCCGCGTGGGGCCAGGTGGTGCGCCCCGCGCGGCGGCTCACACATCCTCGCGCCTTACGAGCTTCGACAGGCAGACGGCCTCGGCGACATCGCGCAGGGGCCGTCTGCTGTCCATGGAGGCTTTGCGCATGCGGGCGTATGCCTCGGCCTCGCTCAGGCCCTCTTCCATGAGGGCGGATTTGGCGCGGTCGATGAGCTTGTGCTCCTCGAGCTTCGACTCGAGCTCTCGGACGCGCTCGCGCAGGGCCTCCACGTCGTCGACGGTTTCCGCATCGACCGCGGTGGGGGATGCGGAGCCGTTTGCTGCCGGCGTCCCCGTCGAGGGACCGGGGCCTGGCGTGCCGTCGTGCCGTGCATTGTTTCGAGCGACCATCATGACCACCAGCTCCTTGGGCGGGGCGCTCAGCACCCCGCATCGCTTTCACCGTATGCCGACAACCCTACGCGGCGGGGATTGCCGAGGCGTTACCGCCCCTTTTCCAACGGGTCAAAACGATGTTGCGATTGCGTGCGGCAAGGCGATGCCTCAGTCCTGTCCCAGGAGCTCCTCGATCGCGCCCACGCGGTAGTTCGCGAAGACGGCCTCGCCCGTCTCCTGCGTGGCGTCGAGGTCCACATCTGCCATGATGCCGAAGTCGCGGTCGCCGTCGGAATCGAGGAAGACCTGGTGCACGTGCCAGACGTGCGCCGCCTGCTCGTCCGACTCGTCGATCGAGAAAAACGCGGTCGAGCGGGCGTCGGCGGTGGTGAGGAGCTCCTCGTGCGCCTCGTGGAACGCATCGAGCGCACGCTGCCAGCGCACCTCGCCCGCGCCCCAGGCGCCATCG
>CASFIQ010000179.1 GCA_949294785.1 uncultured Collinsella sp. | reverse complement strand
CCGGCGAGCGGGCCCATCATACCGACCTTCACGCCCTGGATGGCGGCGTCCTCGACGGGCGTGCCGTTGGCACGGTCCTCCTCGAGGGCGAGTGTGACGCCGATGACCGGCGAGGAGACGTACGGATG
The DNA here is from genome assembly GCA_949294785.1 of uncultured Collinsella sp. Taxonomy (GTDB): domain Bacteria; phylum Actinomycetota; class Coriobacteriia; order Coriobacteriales; family Coriobacteriaceae; genus Coprousia. The sequence goes on along the minus strand of CASFIQ010000179.1, from coordinate 9,468 downwards.
GGTGTTGTAGAACTCCATGTGGCGCTTGAGCGCCGCAATCTGGTCCTCCTTGTTGGTGTAGAGCTTCTTGATCGCGGGGATCATCGAGAAGCACCAGCCGCCGTTCTGCATGCGCTCGTAGTTCCAGGAGCCCTGCAGGTACTGGTGACGGAACCAGACGGAAAGACGGTCTTTCTTGGAAAGCGTGATCTTGTTCTCTGCCATGTGTATCTCCTCCTCCCCTACTCGTAGTCGTCCAAGATGTCACCGAGCGGGTCACCGGAGCCCGCCGCGCCGCCACCCGCCTTGGCCGCGTCCTTGAGGCCGAGGTAGAGCAGGGCGAGCGAGATGCCGATGACGCCGAGGGCGATCAGCGTGAGCTGGCTGATGGCGGCGAGGCAGAAGCCGAGCGCGAAGAACGGCCAGACCTCACGCGTCGCCATCATGTTGATGACCATGGCGTAGCCGACGGCGGCGACCATGCCGCCACCGATGGTCATGCCCTCGTTGAGCCAGGCGGGCATCATGTTGAGCGCACCCATGACGGCCTCGGAGGGAATGAAGCAGAGCGCCGCGGCCGGGATGGCGATGCGGATGCCCTGCATGCAGATGGCGATGATCGACCACAGGTCGATGGCGAAGAAGTCACCGCGGGCCGCGGCGCCGTCCATGATGTGGACGACGGGGATGGCGAGCGTACGGACGACCATGGTGAGGAAGAGGCCGGCCACGGACAGCGGCACGGCGACGGCGATGGCCGTGGTGATGGCCTGACCCTGGTCGGCGCCCGAGTTGAGCGCAAGCACCATGAGGATCGCCGAGGCGACCGAGGCGAGCGCCGCGTCAGGTGCGACCGCCGCACCCACGTTGGCCCAACCGAGGGCCATCATCTGGAGCGTGCCGCCCAGGATGATGCCTGCCTCGAGATGGCCGGACACCAGACCGATGAGCGTGCACGCCACGAGCGGCTGGTGGAACTGCCACTGATCGAGAATGCCTTCCATACCAGCGAGGAATGCGATGAGCACGATCAGCGCGATGGTGATAAACGACATGCTTCCCTCCTAACTTATGCTTGCTGGGCCAACTCGGACTTGGCCTTCTTGATCATGTTGTCGAAGTTCTCGGGCGAGTCCGCCGGGACCTTGCGAACATCGAACTTGATGCCCTTGGACGCGAGCGTCTCGAGGCACTCGACGTCGGCCTGGTCCATGGCGATCGCGTTGGTGACGACGACCTTGCCCACCGAGTGGGCCATGGAACCCAGGTTGACCTCCTTGATGTCCACACCGCCCTCGATGCAGCGGAGCAGATCCTGAGGGGTCTCGAACAGGAGCATCGCCTTGGTGGCGCCGAAACGCGGGTCCTTCGACACGTCGATCATCTTCTGAATGGGGATGACGTGGGCCTTGACCCCCGGAGGCGCCGCCTGCTGGATCATGGTCTTGCGGAGCTCGTCGTGCGCGACGGCGTCGGAGACCACGATGATGCGGTCGGGGTTGGTCTGCTTGGTCCACGTGGTCGCGACCTGACCGTGGAGCAGACGGGTGTCCACGCGGACCATGACGAACTTGATGTGGCCGTCACCGAGCACCGTCCCCTCGGGGATGGACCCCGTGGGATGCGCGGGCGCGGCTGCAGCCGTCGCGGCGGGGGCGGCGGGCTCGAGGTTCTCGGGCTTGATGCGCACGCCGTCGCGTGCCTCGGCGAGCACGCCGGCGGCGACCTCGGCGGCAGTCGCCTCGGGATTCATCCGCAGCGTGTACGCGGTGATCACCATGGGCAGATTCATGCCGGTGACCGCCACCCATGTGGGATGGGAGTCGAGCAGGCCGTTGATCTGGTTGAACGGGGTTCCGCCCCAAAGATCGACCAGGAAGACCGCCTGCTCCGGGTCCGAAAGCGTCGCCACCTCCTTCTCGATCTCGGCCCTCAGGTCATCAGGACCCATGCTGGGCTGCAAGCTGACGGAGACGACGTCCGGCTGATCGCCGAAGACCATCGAGGCCGTCTGCTTGATGCCCGCAGCAAGGTCGCCATGACTTGCCAGGACAATACCTACCATACCTACCTCCTTCTTACTGAGAGGTTGCCGGACGATATGCAAGCGCGATGCACATAACATACCGGCAACAATTGTAGAGGAGATATGAAGGTCATTTCAAGGTTTTGTGATTCAACTCATTTATGCAGGTCAGATACCTGATGATATCGTCTGGTACCGGACTTTTTATAAAGAACCCATGGTCAGAAATCTGTTGACAGCTTGTCAGTATGCAAAGATTTTTTGATAGGGAGAACAGAATCTGGTAACCGGAAATCATGCAGGGCGGTGAATAAGCTACGTACAGGCGGGTAAAAGGCGCCTCACACGCGACGGGCGTCCAGCCACGACTGCAGAAAGATGCTCGCCGCGAGGGCATCCACGCGCCCGCGCATCTCCCGCTCGCTCATACCCTGCTCGCGAAGGGCCCGCTTTGCCTCGGCGGAGCTCAGGCGCTCGTCGGCGAACTCGAGGGGAAGTCCCAATGCCTCCGCGATCGCACGCGCCTCGCGCTCCACGCGCTCCGCCTGAGGACCCGCCTCCCCGGCCAAGGTCATGGGCTTGCCGGCGACGATCACATCGGGCTCGTGATCCTCGACGAGCATGCGGAAGGGGCGCGAGAGCGAGCGGACCTCTTCGGCGGGCATCACACGCACGGGAACGGCGACCGTCCCCGTGCGATCCGAGACCGCGATACCGATCCGCTTCTCACCGATGTCGAGCGCAAGCGCCACCATCTGACGCCCCTCCCCCGTCGCGATGTCCTTGGAATCCGAGCCGTTCGCGTTGCGCGCGAGCCTAGAGGCCGAGGATATTGCGTGCCTCATCGAGCGCCGCGGGGATGCCGGATGCATCCTTGCCGCCCGCCTGGGCCATACCCGGACGACCGCCACCACCACCACCGACCTTGGAGGCGATGCCCTTGATGACGTCGCCGGCCTTGAACCCGGCGGCGACGGCCTCATCGGTACCGGCGGCGAGCAGGGCCGGCTGCCCCTTCGAGGTGACCGTCGCGAGCACGCACGCGACGGGGCCGGCGACCTTCTGGCGGATGGTATCCCAGACGTTCCTCAGATCAGCCGCCTCGAGACCCTCGAGCTGGGCGATGACGAGCTTATAGGAGCCCAGGTCCGCCGCCTCGTCAATCGCGCGGCCGATGGCATCGGACGAACCGCCCGTGAGCGCGGCCTTGAGCTTCTGCTCGGTCTCGCGCAGCTGCTTCTGGAGCGCCTCGACGCGGGCGGGCACCTCCTCCGCACGGCACTTGAGCGTGAGGGCGGCGTCAGCGAGCATGCGCTCGCGCGCCTCGAGGTAGTCCTTGGCGCCCAGGCTCGTCACGGCCTCGATGCGACGGACGTTCGAGCCCGTCGAGGACTCGGAGACGATGCGGAAGAGGCCTACCTCGGCCGAGTTGCCGGCGTGCGTACCGCCGCAGAGCTCGCGCGAGAAGGGGCGGTCCTCCTCGCCCACCGAGACGACGCGCACCACGTCGCCGTACTTCTCGCCGAACAGCGCCACCGCGCCGGAGACGCGCGCCTCGTCGATCCCCATCACGCGGGTCACGACAGGCTTCGCGGCGAAGATCTCGCGGTTGACGATGTCCTCCACCTGGCGGAGCTGCTCGGACGTGAGCGCCTCGAAATGCGTGAAGTCGAAACGCAGGTGCTCGGCGGAGACCAGGGAGCCCGCCTGGTTCACATGGTTGCCCAGGACCTCCTTGAGCGCGGCATCGAGCAGGTGGGTCGCGGTATGGTTGCGCTGGATGAGCTCGCGACGCACGCGATCGACGGCGGCGGTGAGGGTCGCACCCTCGTGGAGCGTCCCCTCCTCGACGGTCGCGGTGTGCGCATACAGGCCGTTATGGCCCTTGGTGTCGGAAACGGCGAGGCGGATGCCCTCGCCCGAGAGCATGCCGGTGTCGCCCACCTGGCCGCCCATCTCCGCATAGAACGGCGTGCGGTCGAGCACGACCTCGACCGTATCACCGGGTTTCGCCGCGGCGACCCGCACCCCGTCGCGCACGATGGCGACCACACGGGCGCCCTCGAGCGCGCAGCTGCCGTAGCCGGTGAACTCCGTAGGCGGAAGCGCATCGGAGAGCTCGACCCACACATCGTTGAACGAGCCCCAGGCATCGCCCTTGACGTTCGCGCGGGCGCGCTCGCGCTGAGCCTCCATCTCGCGGTTGAAGCCGTCGATGTCGACCTCGTGGCCGGCGCCCTCGGCGATCTCGACCGTGAGGTCAATCGGGAAGCCGAAGGTGTCGTGCAGCATGAACGCCGCACCGCCGTCGAGCACCGCGCCGTCCTCCAGCTTGGAGAGGGCCTCGTCCAGATAGACGCGGCCGTTGTCGAGCGTGCGGGAGAACCGCTCCTCCTCGGAGGAGACGATGCCGCGCACGAGTTCGGCGTTCTTGAGGAGCTCCGGATAGGCATCGCCCATGAGCTCGTTCACGCGGTCGATGAACCGCGTGAGGAAGGGTCCCTCCACGCCGATGAGGCGCCCGTGGAAGACCGCACGGCGAAGCAGGCGGCGCAGCACGTAGCCGCGTCCCTCGTTGCCGGGCAGGATCCCGTCGGAGATCATGAAGTCGACCGAGCGCGCGTGGTCGGCGATGATGCGAAGGCTCCGGCTGGGGCCCCGGTAGTCGTCGCTCACATAGCTCACACCGGAGACCTCCTCGCCCAAGCGGATGAGGCCCTGCATGACATCGCTGTCGAAGAACGAGGTCTTGCCCTGCATGATCGCGCTCATGCGCTCGAGCCCCATGCCGGTATCGAGGTTGCGGTGCGGCAGCTCCGGCATGGAGCCGTCCTCCTGGCGGTCGAACTGGGTGAACACGAGGTTCCAGTACTCGAGGAAGCGGTCGCAGTCGCAACCAGGCGCGCAGTCGGGGCGACCGCAGCCCACATCCTCGCCCATGTCGTAGTAGATCTCGGAGCACGGACCGCAGGGGCCGGTGGGACCTGCCGCCCAGAAGTTGTCGTCCTCGCCCAGGCGCGAGATATGGCTCTCCTCGACACCCAGCGAGCGCCAGATCTCGTAGGTCTCGTCATCGTCGGTGAAAACGGTGAAATAGAGGCGCTCGATCGGAAGGTGGAAGACCTGGGTGGAGAGCTCGAGCGCCCACTCGCAGGCCTGTCGCTTGGACACGCCGCCGAACGAGAAGTTACCGAGCATCTCGAAGAACGAGGCATGGCGGCCATCGGATCCGATGATGTCGATATCGTTGGTGCGGACGCACTTCTGGCACGACGTCGCACCGATCTCCTTCATCGTCTTCTTACCCTGGTAGTACTGCTTGAACTGGTTCATACCCGCGTTCGCGAGCAGAAGCGACGGATCGTCGGGCACGAGCGAGGAGCTCGGGAAGAGCTTGCAGCCGCGCTCCTCGAAGAAGGTGAGGAACGCGGAGCGGATCTCCGCCGTGGACATGCTCGGGATATCAGCGTTGGACATCTTGGAAACTCCCCTGTCGATGTGGCTGCCGGCGCGAAGCGGAGGCGCGCCGGTGCGGCTTCGAGTCAAACGAAACAAGTATAGCCGAGGTTCGCCGATCAGGCCCCGGGGGCGTCGTCATGCGCGTCCTCTTCATGTTTGGGCTCGTCCTGGCGGCGCTGCACGGAGCCGCCCGGGGTACCCGGACGCGCTGCGGAGTCGGGCGTAAGGCGCTTCAGGACACCGGAGACGTCGGGCTGAAGCGAGGCGAGCTTGCTCCAGGGGTTGTCGAGCCCCTCAGGACGCGGGACCGCCTCGGCCTCGGGCACGACATCCTCGGAGATGAGCTCGGAATCGTTCACGAAGCTGTCGTCGCCGAGCGCATCGAAGGCGGCGACGGGGTTGCCGCGCTCGTCGAGGTACGGCGTGCCCTGGAAGATCGCGCCGTCGTAGGAGACCAGCTGGCGATGGGTGCCCTTCTCGAAATAGAAGATGAAGAGCCCCTTCAGCGCCGCGCAGAGCGGGATGGCGATGACCATGCCCAAAGGACCCAGCAGCGCCGAACCCACCACGATTGCGGTGAGGCTCATCGCCGGATGGACCGACACGGCGGACTGCATGATCTTCGGCGAGAGCACGTTATCGGTGATGTTCTGCGCCACCATGGTCACGATGAGCGTCCACAGCGCCAGGGCGGGACCGTAGAAGAGCGCCACGATCGTGGCGATCGCGGAGGACACCACCGGACCGATGACCGGCACCAGGTGAAGCAGCCCCGTGAGGACCGCCATGAGGCCAGCATACGGGTGGCGCACGATGAGGAAGCCGATGAAGGCGAGCACGCCGGCGATGATCGAGGTCGCGATCTGACCGCGCATGTAGCCGCCCACCGAGCGCGACAGGATCGCGACCATGAACCGGTAGCTCGTCTCGCGCTCCTCGCCCACGATGGTGCCCACCTCGCGGTGGATGCGCGGGTAGTCGCACGCGAGCCAGAAGGCGAGCACGAGCCCCAGAAAGATGATGAAGAGCTGCGACCCGACGTTCGAGATGAACGGGAAGATCCCGCGACCCAGGTCCCCTGCGAACTGTCGGAAGTAGGTCGATGCGAAGTCCGCCAGCGAGCTCAGCGCCCCGTCCACCTCGGATGCCCAGGAGGAATCGGCGAGCAGCTTGATGTCGGCGGACACGGTGACGAACCAGTTGCCCAGCTCGCGGATCTGGTAGGGCAGCCGCGAGACGAGTTCGGCGAGCTGCGAGACGAAGATGGGCGTCACGAACATGACAAGCCCAACGATGACGGCGACGATCACCACGAGGGCGATGAGCGCGCCGGCGCTGCGCGGCATGCCGCGGTGCTCGAGGGCGTTGACGATCGGCGAGGCGACGAACGCCACGAGCGATCCCACGGCGAGGAACTCGACCACGGGCGCGAGCACGTCGAAGACGTTCAGGACGGCGGCGCCGACCGCGATCGCGCCGACGACGGTCCACACGTGGATCGCGACGAGCCGCGCCGAGGTGTACGCCCGGCGGTCCCGGGCGCGTTGGCGACGCTCGTCCATCAGGCGTCATCCCCCAGGGGAGCCGCGGCGGGCGACATGAGGTCACGGAGCTTCATCATGGTGCGGCGCAGCAGGCGCGAGACCTGGACCTGGGAGATTCCCAGGCGCTCGGCCATCTCGATCTGCGTGAGCCCCTCCTCGAACCGCATCTGGACGACCTCCCGCTCGCGCGGCGAGAGCTCGGCGACGGCCTTCTGGACGTCCAGGCGGTCGTCGGTCGCATCGAGGTCCTCGTCGTTCGCGGCGAAGCGGTCCAAGATCGTGGGCGCGTCCTCACCGTCGCCTCCGGAGGTCGAGGGGCTTTCGAGCGGCACGGCGCTGTAGGCAGACGACGCCTCCATGGCCTCGAGCACCTCGTCGACGGTGATGCCGAGGCGCTCGGCGACCTCGTCCACCTTCGGCGGGCGCTGGAGTTCGGCGGTCAACGCGTCGGTGGCGTCGCTCACCTTGGTCGAGAGCTCCTGCAGGCGGCGCGGCACGCGCACGTTCCAGCCCTTGTCGCGGAAATGGCGCTTGATCTCGCCCAAGATGGTGGGCGTGGCGTAGGTGGTGAACTCGAGCCCGCGATCGGGATCGAACCCGTCAATCGCCTTCAGGAGGGCGAGATAGCCCACCTGCATGAGGTCGTCGAGCGGTTCGCCGCGGTTCTTGAACTTGTTGGCCAGAAAGCGCACCAGGTTGAGATGGCCCATCACGAGCTTCTCCCGCGCATCCGGATCCCCCGTCTCCTTGTAACGGCGGAAGAGGGCGCGCGCCTTCTCCTTATCCCAGGCGCTCCGACTCGAGGCGTTCGATTTCGGCATCACACATCCGCCTTGAGGATGAAGCGCAGGCGGCAGGGACCCTCGCGCTTCTCGAAGTCGTCGCATACGGTGGTGAGGATGACGTCGGCATAGGCCGCCGGATCGTCGGCCGAGATCTCGGCGAAGCGGTCGCAACCGAGGGTGAACTCGCATGCGACCTGGGCGTCATCGACATCGAAGGCGATGTCGAGCGAGGCGCCCGGGGTCAGCGAGCACGCGTAGATGAACGCCTCCTCGGCGGCCATCCTCAGATCCTCGACGCGCTCGAGAGACATCGAGGAGAGCGTCGCGGCGTTCGCGGCGCACATGCGCACGAGGCGCGCGAGCCGCGGCTCGCAAGCGACCCCGAGCGAGACGGTGGGAACCTGGCTACTCACTGCTCGGCCTCCTTGTCATCGGTGCCCGCCTCGGGCGCGGCCTCTCCCCCATAGGTGTAGTAGCGATTGACCGGGGCCTCGTCCGGGAGGTCGGCCCCATCGGCATCGGCGGCCTCGACAGGGGGCTCGGCGCCCTGCTCGAGCGCACGCGAGCCGTCCGGCGCCTCGGAGGCGCCGCGGCGGAAGATGCGGCGCACCGCCGCGGAGGCGGTGTCGGCTGCGGCGGAGAGGTTGCTGCCGGCGTTCGCGGCCGCCCCGGTGAAATGCGAGACATCGCGGATCACGGCCTCGACCTCGACGAGGTCGGCCGAGAGCGCGTCCATCGCGGTGTTGGCGCTCTCCAGGAGCGGCTCGGCGCGCTGGATGACGGGCTGAAGGTCGTCGAGGGTGCCGTCGAGTTTCTGGATGACGGGGCGCGCCTCGGTCAAGGCGTCGTTGATGCTCGCGGTGGCGCGATCGATCTTGTCGAGCGACCCGCGGGCGCGGCGAATCGCGATGGCGAGCTCCACCACGGCCCATACGCACGCGATAACGAGTACGATGACGGCGATCTGAAGGGGATCCATGCTCAACTCCCTTGTCCTATAAAGCGGCAAGCCGCCCTGATGTATCAATCCATCCTATGTTACCCGTTTTAAGCGACATCATCACCCGAGCGATCGCGCGCCGAGATCTCGAGGCGCCACTGCTCCCAGCCGCGGCCCGCGCTCTTCCAGAAGGCGCCCCGCTCGAGGCCCTCGGGCAGGTAGCGCTGATCCACCCAACCCTCCGGGTAGTCGTGCGGGTAGCGGTAGGGCCCGTAATCCTCGGAACCGGGACGGTGCCGGTCGCGCAGATGCTGGGGCACCTCGCGTTGCCCCGACGAGCGCACGTCGGCGAGCGCGGCGTCGATCGCGGCCTCGGCGGCGTTGGATTTCGGGGCGAGCGCGTTGTAGATCGCGGCCTGGGCCAGATTGATGCGGCACTCCGGATACCCGATGACCTCCGCCGCCTTGAAAGCCGCCTCGGCGACGAGCAGCGCAGTCGGGTCGGCGTTGCCGATATCCTCCGATGCGGCGATCATGATGCGTCGCGCAATGAACTTCGGGTCCTCGCCGGCATCGATCATCCGCGCGAGCCAGTAGACGGCGGCATCCGGGTCGCTGCCGCGCATCGACTTGATGAAGGCGGAGATGATGTCGTAGTGCATGTCGCCGCTCTTGTCGTAGGAGAGGCCGCGACGCGGGTTGGCCTGCCGCACGTCGTCCTCCGTGATGGCGATG
>CASFIQ010000178.1 GCA_949294785.1 uncultured Collinsella sp. | reverse complement strand
CCAGGTGGTGAGCTTCAAGGCCACCGGCAAGCGCGTCTTCCTCATGGCGCCGATCCACCACCATTTCGAGAAGCTCGGTTGGGCCGAGACCAAGGTCGTGATCCGCTTCTGGATCGTGTCGGCCGCCTTCGGCGCGCTGGGGCTCGCCCTGTTCTTCCAGTTGGGATAGTGATGCCAGATGTCGTTGCCTGATTGCATGAACCTGCTCGTCCTGGGCCAGGGCACCACCGGTCTCGATGTGGTGCGCTGGGCGCTCGGCCCGGGCGCCGCACGGGTCTCGTCCGTCACCGTCTACGGCGGCGGCAAGAGCGCGCGCACCGAGGCGACGCGCGCGCTCGAGGACGCGGGCGCCCGCTTCGTATACGGGACGGAGGATGTCGAGGGCTCCTTCGACGTATGCGTCGCGAGCCCGGGCATCTCGGAGGTCTCGCCGTTTTTCGCGGCTGCCCGCGCGCACGCCGGCGAGATCATGGGCGAGCCGGAGTTCGCCTGGCGCCTCTCGCCCGACCGTTGGATCGCGATCACGGGCACCAACGGCAAGACTACCACGACCTCGCTCGCCTGCCACCTGCTGCGCGCCGCGCACCTGCCGGCGGAGGCCGTGGGCAACATCGGCGACACCGCCATCAGCCGCGTCGCCGCGCGCGAGCCCGGCACCTGGTTCACCGCGGAGCTCTCAAGCTACCAGCTCGCCTGCACGAAGGAGCTGCATCCCCGGGTGGGCATCCTCATGAACATCACGCCCGACCACCTGGCCTGGCACCGCAGCCACGAGGCCTACGCCCGCGCCAAGTGCCGGCTCTTCCGCAACATGGGCGAGAGCGACCTGGCGATCGCGGATGTGGACGACGAGGGCGTGCGCTCCGTGATGGACCAGATCGAGGGTCCCGGCAGGCGCGTGCTCGCGCTCGCCTTCGCGGACCCGGGCACCCCGGATGCCGCCTTCGTGCGCGGGGACATGCTCACCGTGCGCCTCGCCGGCGCGGAGGTGGAGCTCGTGCGCGAGAGCGACCTCAACATCGCCGGGCGCCACAACGTCATGAACGCGCTCGCTGCCGCGTCCGCCGCGCTCTTCGTGGGCGCCGACGCCGCGGGCGTTCGCCGTGGACTCGTGGACTTCCAGGCGCTCGAGCACCGGGTGGAGCCGGCGGGCGAGGTCGCGGGCGTGCGCTTCTTCAACGATTCCAAGGCGACCAACACCGATGCGGTCGAGAAGGCGCTCACCGCCTTCCCCGACGACCGCGTGGTGCTTCTGCTCGGCGGCTCGGACAAGGGTACGCCGCTCGACTCCTTCGCCCGCTACGTCATGGACCACGTGGGCGCCGTGGTGTGTTTCGGTGCCGCGCGCGAGCGCTTCATCGCCGCCATGGAGGAGGCGGCGCAGGGGCACGAGGTCGATATCGCCGAGGCCGAGAACCTGCGTGACGCCGTCGATGTGGCGCGCACGATCGCGCATGCGGGCGATGTGATCCTGCTCTCGCCGGCGTGCGCCTCCTTCGACGAGTTCTCCGGGTTCGAGGAGCGCGGCCGCGCCTTCAAGGCGTACGTGGCCGAGCTCGCCTCATCCGAGCACTAGGGTAAGGGCGGGCGTCATGGCGCGCGAGCGCGAAACGAAGCCGACGGGTGCGACCGACCGGGCGCGACCCACGAAGCGCCGGGCGACGCCGGGTGCCGATAAGCCGCGGCCCGACGGCAAGCGCCCCGGCGCGACGCGCGCCGCGGTATCGGACGGAAACGGTAGGGCCCGCGGCGGCGCGACCGAGCAGGCTCCCTGGCGCTCGCTCGCCGGCGCGG
>CASFIQ010000177.1 GCA_949294785.1 uncultured Collinsella sp. | reverse complement strand
CCCAGCGCGCCGAAGGCGGCCGACACGATCCAGAAGCGGATCACGACCTTGGTCTCGGCCCAACCGAGCTTCTCGAAATGGTGGTGGATCGGCGCCATGAGGAAGACGCGCTTGCCGGTGGCCTTGAAGCTCACCACCTGGATCATGACGGAGAGCGCCTCGATGATGAAGAGGCCGCCGATGACGAGCGACACGACCTCGGTGTTGGTCATGATGGCGACGCAGGCGAAGGCGGAGCCCAGCGCGAGAGAGCCGGTATCGCCCATGAAGATCGATGCCGGATAGCAGTTGAACCACAAGAAGCCCAGGCAGGCGCCGGCGCACGACGCCGAGAAGATCGCCAGGTTGACGTCATCGTGCAGGAAGCTGATCGCCGCCATGACGAGCATCGCGATCATGGAGGTGCCGCCGGCGAGGCCGTCCAGGCCGTCGGTGAGGTTCACCGCATTGGAGAGCCCGGCGATGAGCAGCCAGGTGAAGACCACGTAGAGCCAGGGGATCTGGAAGGTGGTGCCGCCCATATCGAGCGTGGTGGTGAGGACTCCGAGGTCGATCGCGAGGCCGCCGGGGAAGCGGACCTCAGGCACGACGCCGCACCAGTTGACGGAGAGCAGGCAGAAGGTGACGCAGATGAGGGTGAGGCCGATCATCTTGGCATGCGGCGTGAGGCCGAGCGAGCGGCCATGGGTCACGCTCGTCACGTCGTCGATGAGGCCCAGAAGGCCCGTCGCGGCGGTGGCCGCCAGCGCGAGGACGAGCTCGGTGGTGAGCCTGCCCATCAGAAGCGACGAGGCCGCGATCGCGATCAAGATCACCACGCCGCCCATGGTGGGCGTGCCCTGCTTGACCAGATGGCGCTGGGGCCCGTCGGCGCGGACCTGCTGGCCGATGTGCTCGTACTTGAGGATGCGGATCCACAGCGGCATGAGGATAAGCGCCACCGCGGCGGCGATCCCGAAGGCGATGAAGGTCTGGTAGGTGGGATAGGCGGGGTTACCGAGCATCGCCGACCACCCCCTCCGCGAAGCGGTCGAGGCCCACGGCGTGCGACCCCTTCACGAGGACGAGGTCGCCCGCCCCGAAGGCGGCGCCGAAGCGCTTGAGTGCGCGCTCGGCGGAATCGACCTCCACGACGGCGTCGGGCGCCATCCCCATGAGACGCGCCGCGGCGGCCATCTCGCGGGCGTTGTCGCCGCCCACGCACACCAAGAGGTCGAGCTTCTTCGCGGCGGCGTAGGAGCCCACCAGCGCATGCAGGCGCGCCCCCTCGTCGCCGAGCTCGCCCATCTCGCCCAAGACCGCCACGCGGTCGCCCGCGGCGGGGAGCGTCGCGAGCAGGTCGAGTCCCGCCGCCATCGACTCCGGGCTCGCGTTGTAGGAGTCGTCGATCACGCGCGCGCCGCAGGCGGCGTCGACCACCTGCTGGCGCCGCGCCGTAATGGCAAGGTCGTGGAAGGCCTGGTCGAGCTCGTACTGCGGGATGCCCATGCGCCCCGCGACCGCGGCGGCGAACAGCGCGTTGCGCACCGCGGGCGCCCCGGGGACCGAGAGCCCCGTGGCGAAGCTCGACCCGTTCTCGAGCATGATGTCGAACGACGCCAGGCCCGCCTCATCGAAGGTGACGTTGCGCGCGGAGACGTCGTCGTCGGCGCTCATGCCCGCCAGAAGCACCTCCACGCCCGCCGGGCGCGCGAAGTTCTCGATGATGAAGGGCGTGAAGTCGTCCTCGCCGTCGAGCACCAAGACCGAATGATTGCCCTCGAAGTTGACGGAGGACGCGGGCATGCCCTGGATGATCTCGGCCTTGGCGCGAGCGATGTTCTCGCGCCCGCCCAGCATGCCCACATGCGAGGTGCCGATCTTGGTGATGACGGCGAACGTGGGCTGCGCGCAGCGCGTGAGGCGCGCGATCTCGCCGGGTGCGTTCATCCCCATCTCGAGCACCATGACCTGCGTGTCCTTGGGTGCGGCGAGGATGGTGAGCGGCATGCCGATGAGGCTGTTGAAGTTGCCCCGGGTGGCGTGCACGCGGTAGCGCGCGGAGAGCGCGCGGGCCAGGATGTCCTTCGTGGTGGTCTTGCCGATCGACCCGGTGACGCCCACCACGGTGCAACCCATGCGGGCGCGGTAGCCCTGCGCGAGGCGCAGCAGGAACTCCTCGGGCTCGTCCACCACGAAGATGGCGGCCTCGTGGTCGTCGGCCAGACGCACGAGCGCGCGGTCAGGCTCGCGCGTCATGACGACCGCGGCGGCGCCCGCCTCGATCGCGGCGGAGGCGTAATCGTTGCCGTCCACGCGCTCCCCCGGGAAGCAGACGAAGATCCGGTCGGGTTCGACCTCGCGCGAATCGATCACGACCCCGCGGCAGACGCGGTCCGCCACGCCGGTGATGCCGCGCGCGCCGGTCACGCTCCCGATGTACTTCACGGCGATCTCTACCATCGAGCACCCCTCAACATTCCCCGATAGTGCCATAGTTGCCGACGAATCATTTTATCGCAGGAGCCCCCGCGTTGGTGCAGAGCCTGTGAACGCGCGCCCCGGCCACGGCGCGCATCCCCCGCCCCATGCGTCACCGCGTCCGGGCGATGCCCAGCGTCGAGAGCGCCGTCTGCATCACCGCCTTGAACGGGATCGCCGCGGCGTCGGAGCCCTGCGGCGTGTTGTCGAGCGTCACGTAGACGAGCACGCGCGGATCGGACGCCGGCGCGAACCCGCAGAACGACGCCATGTAGACGCCCTTCTGATAGGTTCCCTCCGACGCGCGCTCGGCGGTTCCGGTCTTGCCCGCCACGTCGTAGCCGTCGACCTTGCCGCCGGTGCCGGTGCCCTCGTCCACGACCGAGACCATCATGGAGGTCACCATCCGGGCAGCTTCGGCGCTGATCGCCGGCTCGTCGTCGGCCGGCCACGAGAGGTCCTCGCCGCCCACGGACTGCACCAGGTGCGGGGTCGCCAGGACGCCCTCGTTGGCGATGGCGCCCACGGCGCGGGCGATGCGGATCGGCGCGATCGACACGCCCTGGCCGAACGACATCGATCCCAGCGTGGAGCCGTCCCAGTCCTCAGGTTGGCGGATCACGCCGGGGCTCTCGCCCGGGAAATCGATGCCCGATGACTCCGTGATGTCGAAGCGCCCCAGGTAGTCCCAGAACGCCTCGGCCCCCACCTGCTCGCCCACGAGCACCATGCCCGTGTTGGAGGAGCGCCGCATGATCTCGCGCAGGTCCATGGTGAGGCCGTAGTCGCGCTTGTCGGCGTCCGAGACCATGTCGTCGCCCACCTTGACCTGGGCCGGCACGTCGAAGGTGGTATCGGGGTCCATGAGACCCATGTCGCACGCCATGCCGGCGACGATCGTCTTGAATACCGATCCCGGCTCGTAGGCGTCGGTCACCACGCGCAGGTTCATGTCCTCGGTGCGGGCGTTCGCCAGGTCGGTCGGGTCGTAAGTGGGGTTCGAGCAGCAGGCCAGGATCTCACCGGTGCGCGGATCGGTCACCACGATCGATCCGTAGCTCGCGTTCGTGGCCTCGAGGGACTGGGCGAGGGCGTCCTCGGCGGCCTTCTGGATGTCCACGTCGATGGTGAGGATGATATCGGTGCCGTCCTGCGCCTCCACCTTCTGGTAGGCGCCGCCGGCGATGTAGGAGCCGTCGCGGGCGCGCTCGCGCATGATCGAGCCGTTGACGCCCATGAGGTCCTCGTCGTAGGCCGCCTCGAGACCCGAGACGCCCTGGTTGTCGATGTTCACCACGCCGATGATCTGCGAGGCCAGGTTGCCGTACGGGTAGACGCGCATGATGGCGGGCTCGAACTCGATGCCGGCGATCTCGCGCTCAGAGAGCTCGTCGGCGAGCGACTGGTCCACCTGGCGCTTGATGTAGTTGAAGGTGGTGTCCGCCTCCACCAGCTCGCGGCAGGTGTCCTCGTCCACGCCGAGGAGCTCCACCAGGGCATCGACCGCCTCGTCGGCGTCCTCGATCAGCTGGGGGTTCACGTACACGTTCTGGCACTCGACGCTCGAGGCGAGCACGTTGCCGTTGCGGTCGTAGAACGTACCGCGCTTGGCGTAGAGGGTCGCCGCGGAGATGCGGCGCGCGTCGGCCTCGGCGCGGTACTCGTCCGCGTTCACGATCTGGTAGTCGGCGAGCTTGGTCACGGCGGCGAGCACGGCGATGCCGAAGGCGCCCGCGAGGACCGTCCTGCGCGAAATGGGCTCGTGGTCCATGTCGGCGTGCAGCAGGTCGAAGCGCGGGGCGGTGCGCCTGCCGCCTCCCCTGCCGCCGCCGGAGCCGCCTGAG
>CASFIQ010000176.1 GCA_949294785.1 uncultured Collinsella sp. | reverse complement strand
TCCAACGGCCGCGTCCTCCCCGCGTTGCGGCTGCGGGATACGCCCTTATGGAGATGGATCCGCGCCCTGCGCCCAGACAGCACCACTAGGCAACTTTCAGCGATGCATGACCTATAGAGCGCTTTATCTCTGCGACCACCTGAATCTATTTTGTCCGCACGGGCCGCTATAAAGAACCTGTCAGAACATATGTTTGGGACAGTAGGACGTCATGCTCGTCAACACGCCAGGCTATCGGGACGCTCTCGAACGGGTCGTCTCCATCATCAGACGATCGCGCGCCCGCGCCGTGCAGAAGGCATCTGCCGAAATGGTAAGGATGTACTGGCTGGTAGGCAACGTGCTCAACGAGCGCTCCGAGTGGGGCAATAAGTTCATCGAAACGCTGTCGCATGACATCCGGACCGCATTCCCCGGCGTGAAAGGCTTCTCGGTACGAAGCCTGAAGTATATGGCCAAGTTTGCCTGCGAGGTCGATGAAGAATTGTGCAGCAGCTGTTGCACAATTCCTTGGGGCCATATCATGCTGCTGCTCGACAGGACGGCACCGGGCGCACGCCGCATCTGGTATATCAATGCGACAGCAAAACACGGCTGGTCCCGTGTTGAGCTCGACCACCAGATCGACCTCAAGCTCTACAAGCGTCAGATGCTCAGCGGCAAGGTGAGCAACTTCGACCGCACCCTGCCCTCCCCAGAAAGCGAGCTCGCGCAGCAAGTGCTCAAAGACCCCTATATCTTCGACTTCATAACCGCTAAACAGAGCCGGCAGGAACACGATATTGAAGAGGGCATGGTCGACAACGTGACCAAGTTGCTGCTCGAACTGGGAACCGGCTTCGCGTTCATGGGTCGTCAGTACCATCTTTCCGTAGGATCAGAGGATTTTTACATCGACCTCCTGTTTTACAACGTCAAGCTTCGCAGCTACGTGGTCATCGAGCTCAAAAACGAGCGCTTCAAACCGGAATTCACCGGACAGCTGGGGTTCTACGTCGCAGCCGTCGACGGGGAGCTCGCGACCGATGTGGACAACCCCACCATAGGCCTTTTGCTCTGCAAGACGAAAGACGACGTGGTCGCCGAGTACTCGCTGCGAAACATCAACGCGCCCATAGGCGTGAGCGAGTATCGGCTGGGCGACACGTTACCCGAGGAATACGAGAGGTATCTGCCCTCTCCCGAGGACCTACAATCGAGGTTGTAGGGCACCGCCCGCCTATCGCGGCGGCCGATGTTTTGATTATTCCCCGTCGCGGAAGGTCAGAAGGTCGCGGTAGTCCGTATTGCGCGGGCGGATGCGGTCGGGGTCGCGGAAGAAATCCGCCGAGAGCCGGCGAATCACCGGCGCGAGCGCGATCAGGGCGATGAGGTTGGGAATCGCCATGAGGCCGTTGAAGAGATCGGCGAGCTCCCAAACGGTATCGAGGCTCGCCACGCAGCCCGCGAAGACCATGGCGACGTAGGCGACCTGGTAGAGGCGGATCGCCACGCGGCCGAACCGGCGTCCGCGGAAGAGGTACTCCACGCATTTCTCGCCGTAGTAGTACCACGCGATCAACGTCGCGAAGGCGAAGAGCATAAGGCCCACGGTCACCACGTACTGGCCGCCGGGGATGCTCTGCTCGAACGCCAGCGAGCTCATGGCGCCCTCGGACATCATGGGGTCGGCGCACCACAGACCCGAGGTGATGATCACGAGCCCGGTGATGGTGCACATGACGATGCTGTCGAAGAACACCTCGAACGTGCCCCACAGGCCCTGACGGGCGGGATGGTCGGTATCGGCGGAGGCATGCGCGATGGGCGCCGAGCCCATGCCCGCCTCGTGCGTGAACACGCCGCGCGACATACCGACGCGGCACGCGTACATGACCGTGGCGCCCAGGAACCCGCCGGTGGCGGCGGTTCCCGTGAAGGCATCGCGGAAGATCTGAGCGATGGCGGCGGGAATCTCGGTTGCGTTGAATATGAGCACGGCGATGGCGCACACCAAGTAGAAGATGGCGGCAAAGGGCACCAGCAACTCGGTGATCTGCGAGATGCGCGTGATGCCGCCGATGAGCACGAGTCCGGCCAGCAGCGCCAGGACGGCGCCGATGACGACGAACGGGATATCGAAGGTCTCATGCACGCTACCGGCGAGCGAGTTCGCCTGCACGCTCGCGCCGATGCCGAACGACGCCAGGAAACCGAAGATCGCGAAGAGTACCGCAAGCCACTTGGTGCCGAGTCCGCGCGAGATGTAGTACATGGGACCGCCCACGATCTCGCCGCGCTCGTTGCGCGTGCGGTACGCCACCGAGAGGGTGACCTCGCAGAACTTGATGACCATGCCGGCCAGCGCGGAGAGCCACAACCAGAAGATCGACCCCGGGCCGCCCGTCGCCACGGCGAGCGCCACGCCCACGATGTTGCCGGTACCGAGCGTTGCGGCGAGCGCGGTGCACACCGCCTGGAACGGCGAGATGGATCCCTCACCCAGCTCGGACTTGTCGACCCGTTTGAACAGCGTCTTGGTGGTGTAGCGCATCACCACGTTGAAGCGCGCGAAGACGACACCCCGGGTGATGATGAGGAGAAACACGCCCGTTCCGATCATCAGCACGACCATAGGGATACCCCACAGCACGTTGGTGTTCAGTGCGGCCAAGAAGGACATGATGGTCTCGAACATGAATTACCCCCGGTAGCGGCGCGGGAAACGGGACATCTTGAGGCGCAGCGGGCCTGAACCACTAACAGTAGCAGCTTACGTGGCATATGTTTCCCGTATATGACAAGGCGT
>CASFIQ010000175.1 GCA_949294785.1 uncultured Collinsella sp. | reverse complement strand
CTCGCATGCTCCGTCGCACGCGGCGGCGCCCGCATCGCGCGTGCCTGATGTCCGTCTTCGGGGGGAGGCGTGCGGCCCCCCCGGCGTCTCGGGGCCGTTGTGTGGTCCTCGTCGGCCCCGCTCGCGGGGCGGGCGCCCGTCCGCACCCGGCGCTAGAATAGCTCCTTGCATCCCGTTTCTGCCCGGGGAATGGCAACGGCCCCGGGCGCTGTCACGAAAGGCGGCATCCATGCCCGATCAGCATCGTTCCAATCCCGCTGGCTCCAATCCGGCACCGCGCTCCTATCTCTTCACCTCGGAATCGGTGACCGAGGGCCATCCCGATAAGATCGCCGACCAGATCTCGGACGCCGTGCTCGACGCCATCCTGGACAAGGAGGCCAAGCTCGAGGCCGCCGGCTACGTGGACACCGACGGCGTCCCCGCCGACCTCGAGGCGGTCCGCTGCGCATGCGAGTGCATGCTCACCACCGGCATGGTAGTCATCTCCGGCGAGATCCGCACCCAGGCCTACGTCGATATCCAGAAGATCGCGCGCGACGTGATCTGCAAGATCGGCTACGACCGCGCCAAGTACGGCTTCGACGGGACCACCTGCGGCGTCATCAACATGATCCACGGGCAGAGCCCCGATATCGCCCAGGGCGTGGACGAGAGCTACGCCGTGCAGGCGGGCGAGTCGACCGACCCGCTCGACCAGGTGGGCGCCGGCGACCAGGGCATGATGTTCGGGTACGCCACGGATGAGACCGACGTCCTCATGCCGCTCCCGCACCATCTGGCGAACCGCCTTGCCGAGCGCCTCGCGCAGGTGCGCCATGACGGGACGCTCGAGTACCTGCGCCCCGACGGCAAGACGCAGGTGACCGTGCGCTACGAGGACGGACGCCCCACCGCGGTCACCGCGATCGTGGTCTCCACCCAGCACGCCGCCGAGATCTGCGATATGGGCGTCATCACGCGCGACCTTATCGAGCACGTCATCGCCCCCGTCATGGACGCCGCGGGCGTTCCGTGGGCGGACGCGGAGCTCTACGTGAACCCCACCGGGCGGTTCGTCGTGGGCGGCCCCATGGGTGACACGGGCCTCACCGGCCGCAAGATCATCGTCGACACCTACGGCGGCGCGGGCCGGCACGGCGGCGGGGCCTTCTCCGGCAAGGACTGCACCAAGGTGGACCGCTCGGCCGCCTACGCCGCGCGCTGGGTCGCCAAGAACGTGGTCGCCGCCGGGCTCGCGCACCGCTGCGAGGTGCAGCTCGCCTACGCGATCGGCGTGGCGCGCCCGCTCTCGGTCATGGTGGACACCTTCGGCACCGGCGCGGTTGACGATCGCGCGATCGAGGAAGCCATCGCGCGCGTCTTCGACCTGCGCCCGGGGGCGATCATCCGCGACCTGGACCTGCGCCGCCCCATCTACCAGAAGACCGCCGTCTACGGTCATTTCGGCCGCCTCGACCCCGACTTCACCTGGGAGCGCACGGACCGCGTGGACGAGCTTCGCGCCGCGGTTGAGGGCCTCTAGGGCGTCCGGCCTCGTCAGGGGGAGAGGGGGTCCGCGCATGGCAGAGCAGCTGTCGCTCTTCGATGAC
>CASFIQ010000174.1 GCA_949294785.1 uncultured Collinsella sp. | reverse complement strand
CGTTCCGCTATGCTTTTGCGGAACCGCAAGCCATCGGCCGCCGCCCGTTCCCGAACGCCCGCGCGCCCTCGCGCCCGGGCCCGGCGGCCGCGTTACGAGAGAGGGTCACCCGTGATCAAAGAGATCGTGAAGGACCGCGACTTCCTGAGCAAGCCCGCCGAGCCCGCCACCCTGGACGACATCGAGGTCATGCAGGACCTGCGCGACACGCTCGAGGCCACCGACGACTGCGTCTGTCTCGCCGCCAATCAGATCGGCTCGCTCAAGGCCATCATCGCCTACGAGGACAACGGCCGCGTCTACACGATGTTCAACCCCAAGCTCAAGATGGGCGCCCAGCCCTACAAGGCGCAGGAGGGCTGCATGTCGCTCGAGGAGGTCTCCGAGGTCAAGCGCTTCCAGATGATCACCGTCGCCTACCAGGTGCCCTCGGGCGACAGCCTGGTGAGCCGCACCAAGCGCTTCAGCGGCTGGACCGCCGAGATCGTCCAGCACGCCCTCGATCACGTGGCGGGCAAGCTAGTCTAACGGGCGATCATGGCTTTCGAATCGCGCTCCGCGGACGCGCCCTGGGTCGCGCTCGCGGGGCTGGCGCTTGCCGCCTTCATCTTCAACACGTCCGAGTTCATGCCGGTGGGGCTGCTCACCGATATCGCCGCGTCGTTCTCGCTCACCGAGGCGCAGGCTGGCTGGATGATCTCCGTCTACGCGTGGGCGGTCATGCTGCTCTCGGTGCCGCTCATGGTCCTGGGGTCGCGCATCGAGATGAAGCGCCTCATGCTCGTCGTGATCGCGACGTTTTTGGCGGGGCAGGTCGCCTCCGCAGCGGCCCCCAGCTTCCCGCTGCTCGTGGCGGCGCGCCTGCTGGTCGCCGCCGCCCATGCGGTCTTCTGGTCCATCGCCACGCCGGTCGCCTGCCGCATCGCCGGCGAGCGCCATGCCGCGACGGCGATGAGCATGGTGGTCACGGGCTCCTCGATCGCCATGATCTTAGGGTTGCCCCTGGGCCGCGTGATCGGCCTGGCGCTGGGGTGGCGGATGACCTTCGCGTGCGTGGCCGCCGTCGCCGTGTGCGTGGGGCTGCTGCTGGCGGCACGGCTCCCGCGGCTCGACGCGGGGGAGCCCTTCCGCATCGCGCAGCTCCCTACGCTCGGCAGGAACCGCGCCCTGGTGGCGCTCTACGCCACCACCATCCTCATGGCGTGCGGCTACTACACCTGCTACAGCTATATCGAGCCGTTCCTGGGACAGGTGGCGCATCTGGACGAGGGCGTCATCACCGTGGCGCTCACCGCCTTCGGCGGGGCGGGCATCCTGGGCAGCCTCGCGTTCTCGCGCCTCTACGACGGGCATCGCGTCGCGTTCGCGCGGACCATGGTCGCACTCGTCGCGGCCTCGATCTGGGGCCTTTCTGCGGGGGCGGCAAGCCCTGCGGCAGTCTTCGCGCTGCTCGCCATCTGGGGCTTCGGCGCCACGGCGTTCAACGTTGCCTTCCAGGCCGAGGTGATCCGCGTCACGGACGAGGCGTCGTCGCCGGTCGCCATGTCGATCTTCTCGGGCCTGTTCAACCTCGGTATCGGGTGCGGCAGCTTCTTCGGGGGTGCCGCGGTGGACGCGTGGGGCACGGCCTCGGTGAGCCCCGCGGGCGGCGCCATCGCGCTCGCCGGCGTGGTATGCTGCTTCGTGTTGATGGGCGCGTCCGCACGCGCCACGAGGTCCGCATAGGAGCCCTTCGATGAGCGAAGAGAACGCCAAGCCGCTGAACCCCACGTCCGCCGACCCCGCCGAGCCGGCGGCCGGGCCCGCCCCGAGCGAGCCTGTGACCACGGTGCTCGATACCGCACCCGCTGCCGCCGACCAGGCGGCGGAGGC
>CASFIQ010000173.1 GCA_949294785.1 uncultured Collinsella sp. | reverse complement strand
TTTGGTCTGGTTCGCATCCATGATGCCTGCTCCCTTCGTTGGCATTACCCATATCAGGTTCTTCGGGTCGGGGCGGGCGCGCCCCCTCTCAGCCTGCCGTCGCCTGCAAGCTCCCCGGTGATATGCGATTGTGCGGGGCATGCGTCCCTTGCGGACGATTATAGCTTGCGGGAACGCCTACGCCATCGCCGATATATCCGCCACGCCCTCGTCCACCAGTGCCATGATGCCGATGCATGCGCCGTCCTTCGGATGTCTTCCTGTGAACGTAGCGACGCGGGGGATGTTGATTCCCCGTTCCAGCGATGCTGAGATGTAGAGGCAGAGCATGTCTTGGGCCATATCAACGGCGTCGGCAAGGTCGGCGCCTTGGGTCGTGATATCGAAGTCGGGGAAACGGGCATCAAAACCTCCGACCTCGTTAGGAGTGAGAATCGCTTCATAGAGATAACGAACCAGGATGAACCTCCATATCAGCTGCTACTGGCAACAAGGCTAGCTCGTAAACTGCGAGACCAACCACCCATCGAAAAAAGCCGCGAGCTAGGAGAAATGTCTAAACAGCGCCCGAGGGCAGTTTTGGCTAAAGCCGTTTTTTTAACTTGCAGTGGCATCTTGACTGGTAATCACGTATGAAAATTGCCCCTTGTAGGGGCTCGGTCGTCTCCGCGAACCTTATTCCTCGAACCGATGGCAACGTTCCTTTGGTGTCTTTTGCTCCCGGCACTCTATCTCCTGCGTGTGTAGACCCTGCTGCGGTGCGCCACGTCCACGACGAGGACGACCAGTACCTCGTCCTCGATGTCGCAAATGATGCGGTAGTTGCCGACGCGGTAGCGCCAGAGGCCCTCCAGATTGCCCGTGAGCGCCTTCCCCGTGCTCCTCGGGTCCTCGAGCTGCGAGACCTCCCTCAGCTTCGCCGTGATCCTCTTGGCGACCTGCCCGTCCAGCTTCCTCATCGCGCGCTGGACGTCCTTGTCGATCTCAATCCGCCAGGCCAAGGCTTTCCTCCAGCTCGTCGAGGCTCACGGTCTCGAGCCTTCCCGCGCGCCAGTCCTCGACCTTCTTGAGGATCCCGTATTCGTACTCGAGCCGGTCGATGGACTCCGCGAGAGCCTCGTTCATGTAGAACGTCTTCGTTCGTCCCGTTGTCTTCGCGAGTCGGTCGTATCTTGCGGCCAGGTCCTCCGGTATCCTCAGCGCTGTTGCCGCGGTTGCCATAGCGCACCTCCTTAGGAATGTAATACATGTCATACATAATAACATTGGTCGATCGACGCAGCGACATGAGGCTAGACGCGAAGGAAGACCAGGGTCTCCTGGGTGCCGCCGCGCGCGGAGAGTTCCGGCGCGAAACGGTAGCCCACATCGAACCGCACGAGTTCGCGGGCGCTCTCCACCCGATGCTCCGCCATCCAGCGCACCATCGACCCGCGGGCGATCTTGGACGCCGTGGCGCGCTGCACGGGCTTTCCGCCCTTGAGCGCTTCGCCGAAGATGCAGGTGACGGAGCGCGTGCCGGTGCCAAGATGCGGCAGCACGGCCTTCGCGTACTCCACGCTCGCGAGGTTCACCACCGTGACGGCATCGTCGGCATCATCCGTGTTGTCACCTGCGGCGCTCACCTTTTCCTTCGCGGCGCTCGTCGTACCCGTCTCGTCGATGACGCGAACCGCGCGGGCGCCGTCGACGATGGCCTCGGCGATGTCCCCTCCCCAGAAGGCGTAGAGGTCTCGCGCCCCGCCCACGGCAAGCTTCGCGCCCATCTCCAGCCGATAGGGCTCCACCGCGTCGAAGGGGCGCACGCACCCGTAGAGCGCCGAGACGATCCAGAGGTGGCGCTCGAGCCACTCCAGCTCGTCGAACCCCATGACCTCGGGGGCGAGGCTCGTGTACTGGATGCCGGAATAGGAGAAGACCGCCGGCGTCAGCAGGGCGCTGGTCGCGGGGTCGTCGAGGTCGCGCTCGCTTGCCACGTCGGCGAACGCCTCGAGCCGCGCGACGTTTTCCGTCAGAAGCCGGTCGTTCACGTGCCAGAGCACGCACAGCCCTTCCGGCCCGTCCGCTCGCAGGATGGCGCGCAGGGCATCCGCCACCTGCCGGGTCTTCTGGGGGTAGGGCGGGATGCCGCGCGGTGCGAAGGCGTCCGCGCGGACGCGCATCTGCTTGGCGGGGGAGATGATGACCTGCAGCACGGCGACCTCCTGCTTGGGCGATCTGGATGGTCCCTTGCGCGTTGCCCTTCGGCTCGGCGGCTTAGCGGCGCGCGGAAAGCGCTGGATCAAAGGTACCACGCCGCGCGGCGGGCGGGAGAGTGGGATACCATAGACGTGAGATAGACGCGAGCGA
Organism: uncultured Collinsella sp.; assembly: GCA_949294785.1. Lineage (GTDB taxonomy): Bacteria > Actinomycetota > Coriobacteriia > Coriobacteriales > Coriobacteriaceae > Coprousia. Next base: position 1,261 of record CASFIQ010000173.1, on the reverse strand, counting down.
ACATGTGGGAACGGGACCTCGGCGGAAAGGGGAGCGCGATGGACGCGAACGGCACGATCAGGTGGGGCATCCTCGGGGCCGGCGGCATCGCGCACCGCTTCGCGCGGGCGCTCGAGCACGTGGAGGGTGCCGAGCTCGTCGCGGTGAGCGCGCGCTCGCCCCGGAAGGCCGCCGCCTTCGCCGCGGAGTTCGGCGTCGCGCCGGAGCGCGCCTACGCGGATGCCCATGGGCCGGGGAGTGCCCATGATGCGCTCGTGGCGGATCCCGAGGTGGATGCCATCTATCTGGCGCTGCCGCATGCTCTGCACCTCGCATGGGCGGAGCGGGCGCTCCGCGCCGGCAAGGCGGTCCTCTGCGAGAAGCCGGCGGCCCTCACCGCCGATCAGGCGCGGCGCATCGCCGCGGTGTCGCTCGCCACGGGGAGCCTCTTCATGGAGGCGATGAAGACCCGCTTCGAGCCCGCCTACCGCGAGGTCCGACGCATCATCGGCGCGGGGGCGATCGGGCGGCCGGTGCGCGTGGAGGCCCGCCTTATGAACGATGTGCCGCGCGAGCGCTGGGAGAGCTCGTCCTACTACCTAGATCCCGTGGGCGGCGGTTGCCTGCTGGACACGGGCATCTACTGCGCCTGCTGGCTTGATGACCTGCTGCCCGGATCCATTGCGGTCGTGTCGGCGAATGCCGCGTTCGCAGATGCCCGCCCCGCGGGCAACAGTCCTGCGGGCGCCCATTCTGCAGGCAGGGGCGGGGTTTCAGCGGCATCCCGCCTGGACGCCCCCGCGCAGGTGGACGTGTGGGACCGCGCCGAGCTTTCGATGGGTGCCGGTACGGGCGTGCTTGAGTGCTCCTTCGACCGTGCAGGCTCCCGCCAGGCGGTCATCGGGGGCGAGCGCGGCAAGATCGTGGTGGACGATCTGCACCGCCCCCAGCGCTTCACCGTCACGACCGCGAGCGTTACCGCAGCCGCGGACACGGCGGCAGCAGTATCCGCGCGCGCAGCAGCGGGCGCCTGCACGGAAGCGGACGGCGCCGAGTGCACGCAGCGCTTTGAGTGCCCCTACGAGGTGGACGATTTCTACCCGCAGATCAAGCATTTCTGCGACCTGGTGCGCGCGGGCGCGGGCGAGAGCCCCATCATGCCGCTCGCCTCCACCATTCGGTGTGCCGAGATCCTGGACGCCGTCCGCGCCGCCACGCTTTCTCGCTGACGGGCCTCAGCTCCTCCGATATCGCTCATCCTATAGGCATGAGCTCATGGAGA
>CASFIQ010000172.1 GCA_949294785.1 uncultured Collinsella sp. | reverse complement strand
GATCTTGGTGCCGGCGCAGTACACCTCGAGCCCGTTGGTGGCGATGGCCGTCTGGCAACAGGAGGCGTCGCCACGGAAGAACGGGGCGATCTGCACGAGGCCGCGCCCGCTCGCGGGGCCCGCCATGATGCCGGCGTCGAGCGCCGCGCGGAAGGCCGCCACCGTGCGCTTGGACACCGTGGGGGAACCTGCCGGCATGATGGTGCCGTCGATATCGCTCAAGATGAGCCTGATCTGATGGTTCGACATATGTTCACCTGCTCTTTCTCTCCCCCAGCATTGTATGGCAATTGGGACGGGTTCAACGGTCATGATGACAGTTTGAACCCGTCCCAATTGCCATACTTGCCCTGATGGGCGCCGGAACATGGTATGCGGAACAATGCGGTATGGGAGATGGCGCCGTATCATCGCGCCATGTGCCCACGATGCCCCGGGGAGGAACCCTTGAAGACGTCCACCTTTGTCGGAAACCTCATCTTCTGGATCGCCGCCGCCATCCCCTGCGGCATGTTCACCTCGTGGTACTACTCCGTCGGGGCCGAAGCCGTGCAGGCGGCCTCGGCGGAAAGCGTCTGGGCGCTCGTCGGCACCATCGCCGGCGTGCCCGCCCTCCTCTACGCAATCGGCGCCATCATAGGGCTCGTCGTCATCAAGGTGGGCGGGTTTCGCGTCAACCAGTCCCTCAAGTCGCACGCCTTCATCGTCGCGAGCCTCGTGCTCGCCCTCATGGTGGCGGCCGTGGTGCCGGTGATCGCCATGGGCACGGGCGCCGGGCTCTCGCTGCCCACGCTGCTCATATCGTACGCAGGCGTGTTCGCCCCGCTCATCTTCCTCGTCTTCGGCGCCCTGTACGCCATCGGCATCGCGCCGGCCAAGTAGCCACCCGTCCCGAAAGCCGGGGCGAGCCCCTCTTTCACCTATGCGAGCGCGGGCGCCGGGAGAACCCGCCCCGACCACCACTATACTTTGAGGGGATCGAGATGGGAGGGCACATGGCGGCACCGAAGCGCACCACGGGAGGCGGCATCGTCAAGCAGGTCATCACGCACGTGGTGAACCCGGAGAACCTGATGCGCGCCTGGGAGATCGCGAACAAGGACGACCGCGTCGTGGAATTCGTCCGCAACGTGCACCTGCCGCGTAACCTCAAGCCGCTGGAGCGCGTGCGCGCCCAGCTGGACGCCATCGAGCAGCTGCTGGACGAGTCGCCGACCGACCTGGTGAGCGAAACGTCGCTGGTGTCATGGCGCCGCTCGCTCACCTCGCTGCGAGCCGCGATCCCGCTGGTGGAGACCGCCAAGGGCAAAAGCCGCAGGGCGAAGGTCAAGGACCTCCAGGCGCGCACCGACGCGCTGCAGGGCAAGATCTACGACGCCCTCGTCGGCGACGATGGCGATTAAGCCCGCCCCATCTGTCATGCAAAGATTATGCTCGGCAGAATAATTCTGCCGAGCATAATCTTTGGAACTCCCGTTTAGGCGGCGGGGCCGCCCGCGGTGTGATAGCAGGCGGCCCCGCCAAGGAGGAGAGGTATCGAGCAGCTCGGTCTAGCCGCGGGCGTCCATCATCTGGTAGAGCGGGTACATGGGAGAGCCGATGCCCGTACCGCCGGAGACCTCCATCACGCCGCCGGTCACGTAGGCGGACATATCGGACGCGTAGAACAGCACCGCGTTGGCGATATCCTCCGGCTCGCCCAGACGGTTCAGCGGGATGGTGGTGAGGAAGGCCTTCACGAAGTCCTCGGTCATGTTCTTGGCGACGGCGTCGGTGGCGATGCAGCCCGGGCAGACCACGTTGCAGCGCACGCCCTGGCGCGCACCCTGCAGGGCGATGTCCTTGCTGAGGCGGATGATCGCCGCCTTGGCCAGCCCGTACGCCTCGCGCGACAGGTCGGGGAACACGCCGCCCACCGACGCGATGTTCACAATGGCGAGGCCGCCTGTGTCCTTCATGGCGGCCATGGCGGCCTGCGAGGTCTCGTAGACGCTGCGGAGGTTGTCCATCACAATGTCCTGCATGTCGTCGAAGGCGGTGTTCGCGACGTCGAAGTCGCGCTTGACGTCGGTGGAGCCGTAGTTGTTGACGAGGATGTCGATGCGCCCCTCGCGCTCGACGACCTCGCGAATGCAGCCGGCGTACGTCGCCTTGTCGGCCGCGTCGAAGCGCACGTAGGCGGCATGGCCGCCCTCCTTCTCGACCGTGTCGATCAGCTCCCGGGAGCGCTCGGCGCTGCGGGCGGCGATGTAGACCTTGGCGCCCTCTGCGGCGAGCTTCAGCGCGCAGGCGCGGCCGATGCCGCGGGTCGAGGCGGTGACGACGGCGATCTTGTTGTCGAGCAGTGACATGGCAATCCCTTCCACAGAAATGTTACCGATACAGGGCTATATACCCAAACGCGTGCACGATATATGTCTTGATGAAAAGGACACATTTGAGGGGTTATGGAATTAAACGAAATGATGTAACTGATACCCTTGGAGGCGCATGCAGCCGGGACCATGCCAGCAGGTCCGCAGGCGCAACCGGCCCGCGCCAGACGAAGCCGGACCGCCTCCCCCACGCCGTTCGGGGGCAGCGCTACCAAAACTCGCCTCATTGGTAACAGTTCTCACCGGGTTCAGGAGGCACCGGGGACGCCGCGGCCACCCACATGATCAATCTTCTGCATAAATCCGCAGGTCAGCGGCTTGTCGATTTTGGCCGCATATGATGAGCGCCTTCGAAACTGTTACCAATGAGGCCGATTTCGACAATCGAGGCAAGCCAACCATGTCCCTCCCGCGCTCGTGCGACAGGTATGCCATTTAGGGTATATAGTGATTATGTATTGGACCTATATAAGGAGTGAGATATGGCAACGACAACCATTACGCTCGATGATGACGTGAAGCGTGAAACAACGGAGATTCTTAACTCGCTCGGAATGACGCTCAGCGGCTATTTCAACCTCGCTGCCCGCCAGCTGTGCATCAAGCGTCGCGTCCCCTTTGAAATAGAGGCGCCCGACCCTCTACCCAACGAACTCACTCGAAAGGCGATGATCGAAGCTGAGGCACGCGAGCTCGGCCTCATCCCCGACGACACACCAAGCTTCAAGGATGCCGACGCCATTATGGCCTTTCTTGAGAAGGAAGAGGCGTAGGCATGTGGGAAGTCCGACCAGAACCCCAGTTCAGACGTGACTACAAGCGTGTCATGCGCGAACATCCGCACCTGAAACCCGAGTTCCTCGCAGCCGTCAGAGAACTCATCGCTACAGGAAGGGTTCCTGACGAATATCGGCCGCACAAACTGGTTAACCCGGGAGGCAACTACAACGGGCACGTTGATTTCCATCTATCCGATGGGCGTATCGACGTACCGGTGCTCTACGTTCCCCATAAAACCCATCCGACTATTCGCCTTGTGCGGATGGGAACTCATCGAGAATTTTTCCAGGGAGAATATCTATAGACCCGGCCAAGGGTCAATTGCCCGGTTGCGGTCATGTGCCCAGAACCCCTCGAAACCGGCAAGCACATGGCGACGTCACGTTGCCGTCCCACACAAAAGCAGGGGCGAGCGGGTCTCCGCTCGCCCCTGCTTGATTGGGCGTATATGCAGGTTGCGACCTTACGCGGCGGGTACGGACGTGCCGCCGGCCTGGTCGAGAGCGTGCTTGAAGCCCTTGGACATGCCGGAGAGCTTCTCGTAGACGTCGACCTGCGGCTTGGTGCCGCGGCCCGCATCGATGTAGCGGCGCATAACGGAGACGAGCAGGTAGGGCTTGATGAAGGCGCCGTGGATGCTGCTCCACAAGATCAGCGCGATGATGCCGCACAGCACGAGCAGCGTAGTGCCGGCGGGCAGCGTGGTGCCGTCCTCGAGCGTGGCGGCCGCGTCGATCTCGGACAGCACGCTGGTCAGGGGCTCGATACCGCTCAGCAGCAGGTAGGCCACGCCGAAGAACGCGCCGCCGATGATGGCGAGCGAGACGAGCGTGACGAAGATGACCTTGCCGGCGTTCTTCATGAGGGTCTTCCAATTCTGGAAGTAGATGACGGCGCCGTCGCAGGTGCTCTTGAACGCGGACTGGCTCTCGTTCAGGAACACCCAGCCCAGGCTGCAGTAATTCAGGTACTCCAGTACCACGCCCACGACGGTGGAGATGATGCCGGCGATGATGGAGGCGGGTCCGGCGGTGTTCTCGCCGTCGATTCCGCGCGCGAGCGCGTTCATGCCGGCGGATACCTCGTTGGTGATGGCTTTGGTGATGTTCCATAGGCCGTAGTACACGCTCGCCGTCGCGAACTTGCGGCGCACGGCGCGCTTGCCCTCGTTGTAGACGTCCTAGGGCAAGCTTCCCGTCGCGATGCCGCGCGTGATCATGGCGACCTGGCCGGCGGTGAGCAGGTACCCGCCGAAGTGCGCGATCAGATAGAAGATGACGAGCGCGACGATGAAGGCGATGCCCGCAGCGGCAGCCTGGATCGTCTCGTCAAGGCCGGCGATCGCGGTCGCGAAATAGGCGGCGGCGGGCAGCGCCGCCAGCATGAGGATGCACGCGACGTTGCGGACGAGGCGCACCACCGAGAACTTCAGCGTGCGGCGGTAGATTTCAAGGTTCTTCATAAGGTATCTCCCAGGTTGTCGGTGCCGGTGCGGGGGTCGGGCGGCTTGGTTATGTCGAGCCGGCCGCCTGTTGCGCCGCCGGCATACGGTGGATATGCGCTCGGGCGCGCGAAAAGAAGATGAGGGCCGTTCCGGAAAACCGCTACGGTACAGTATATCGGCTCTTCCTGTCTGGCTGGCAGGTCGACGGGAAGTCTTGCGGTTTGGTTGACGCCTTCGCCGGATGCGCGGTGCCTGCTGTCCTGCCGTGCGACCGGGCGAGTGGACGGACGGGTGCCTATCGTCTGATCTCGGCACCCTGCGTGGTTTATAATTCCCCCTAGATGAATTCCTCTGGGATGGGATGGCTGCCGCGCACGGTGTGCCCCAAACCCTGACGAGAAAGGACCGGCCATGGCGACCCTGTACATGATGCGTCACGGACAGACCCTCTTCAACGTGCTCAAGCGCAAGCAGGGTTGGTGTGACTCGCCGCTCACCGAGCTCGGTATCGAGCAGGCCCATCGCGCCGGTGCGCTGCTGCACGAGCGCGGCGTCACCTTCGACCACTTCTACACCTCCACCTCCGAGCGCGCGGTCGACACGCTCGAGGTCGTGATGGGCGAGCTCGGCGTCGCGGGTGCGCCGTACGAGCGCGTGAAGGGTCTCAAGGAGTGGAACTTCGGTGCGTTCGAGGCGATCACCGAGGACGTGAACCCGCCGTTGCCCTATGGCGACTACTACAAGCCCTTCGGCGGCGAGGGCGAGATGGAGCTCCGCGAGCGCCTCATGACAACCATCGCCGAGCTCATGAACCGCCCCGGCCACGACTGCGTCCTCATGGCGTCGCACGGCGCGGCGGTCGCGCAGGTGCTGCGCGCCACGGGCGAGGAGGAGCTCATCCGTCCCAACGTCACCCCGCGCCCGCGCATCGGCAACTGCGGTATCATCGTCTACGACTGGAACGGCGAGCGCCTGCACCCGCTCGAGCTCATCAATCCCAACGCGTAAGCTGCCCGCGACAATATCGGTGGGATCGGGCCCCGTGCCTCGTGAGCGAGGTGCGGGGCCCACCGCACCTGCTCTTAGATACGGCGCCAGCCAGCTGCGGCATGCTCGATTACGGGGATGAATCGTTCGAGGTATCGCCTGACCTCGGGGTCGCAGGCGTAGATGAACGTTCCCTTGATGCCGCGCGTGAGCAGCACGTAGTAGGCGTTCACGATGATCGATTCCAGCACCTCGTCGGTGGCGGTCTTCTTCGCACCGGCGTCGTGGAACGAGGGCTTATGGGCGACGAGCCGGTCGCTCGCACGGTCGTAGCGAAGGTCGCCGCCGATGATCGCAAAGGTGTAGTTCAGGTCGTAGCCCTGGACGGTGTGGATCGAGCCAACCTCGCCTGCGGCTTGAGGCGAGATCGCCCAGTTACCGTTCGTCCTGCTGTTCCAGCGTTTCTTGATCCCCTCGATCTCGATATCGAACGCTTCAGGGTCGGTCTTCGTCTGCCACTTCCATGCATAGCCCGCTACCATACGCGAGAGGCCGCACTCGCGCTCCTTGGTAAGCTGCAAGTCGCAGAAGTCGGGGAACGAGTCGACGAGCGCCAGCTGGTACAGCGGGACCATGTCCTCATCGGAATTCGGGGCATGGGTGGCATCGAAGGGAAGCGCGGCGAAGAGCTCGTCGAAATGCTCGGCGGTGCTCTGCGCGCTCCGGCGACCGGTCAGAATATCGTAGATGAAGTCGAGGTACTCGTCACCGCCGCGAACGCGCATCTGCGTGGTGAGCTCGTACGAATCGACGGCGATGCCCTCGTCTTCAAGCCTGCTCAGGAAGGCGTCTCGATCCTGTGTCCCCATGCCTGTCGCGCGGACCCGCTGCTTGGGATCGAAGAGCATCACGACGTTTCCCGCCGCCGCGATCATCCAGTCCCACTGCGTCGCATCTCCATCAAGTCCCAGGTCGGCACAGGTTTTCCGATATGCGGGAACTGCCATGGCGCCGGAGACGCCGTGCATGCGGTGCGCCTCGTCGACGAGCAGCACGTCGTAGGGTCCTCTGCGTGCGACCTCGGACGGCCCTATGATGTCACTCGTCTTGAGGCCGTCGACCGATCGCGCGATAAGCTTATAGGTCTTCCGAAGCTGGTCCATGGGCGCGACGAGCGCCGTTTTCAGGTTGCATGTGCGCGGATCGTTCCGCAGCTTGAAAAGCAGGCTGATCGCGAGGATCGATTTTCCGGTACCGGGCATGCCGTTCACGAACACGCAGGTGCGCAGCCGCTTCTGAGCAAGCGCGAAGATATCCTCGACCGCCTCGTATTGGTCTGCGGTGAGCCCTTTGAAAGGGGAGTACTTGAACAGGTCGCTGTTCTCGATCTCCTCGATCGGATGCGCGGCATAGCCGATATCCCCGAGCTTCTGCCAGAGCGCGCGAAAGTGCTGACGGTACTGCGGCCGCTGGTAGTAGTCGAACGCGCAGTGCCCGTTGTTCTTGTTGGTCACCTGGTAGGTGCCGTCTGCCAAGAAGAGCTCGATCAGGCGGTTCTCGTAGTCGAAGGTCGTCGATTGGTTGAACAGCGGGCTATCGATCAGAAGGGTTTTGTCGAAATCCTTCTCGGGGTTCTTCTGGTGCTCGCCCATGCGCCGGCGGTAGTTGGTGGTCTCGCCGATGTAGGCGAATCCGCGTCGGTTGGTGAGGATATAGACCACCGGCCAGCTGCTGAGATGCTGGGTATCGGCAGGTTCCCTCTTGCCGAACGGCGCGCCGATGTCGAGCTCTGACGGCAGGGGGAAGTCGAACTCGCTGAGATGAAACTGCGGTTTGTCCAACGTCGAGGTGTCCACGGGCGCCTCCATGGCTTAAGCCTTCCGGTTCGAGCCGCGCGACGTCTCGACGGGGTATCTGCGGCCGTTTTTCTCGATCTTTCGTGAGAGCTCGTGCGCGAGGTCGAACCCATAGAGGTCGGCGAAGCGAAGGAGGAAGAAGAGCTGGTCGGCAAGTTCGTCGCCGATGCGCTCGCGCGCGGAGGCGTCGGAGAGCATACCGCGCATCTGCTCGTCGGATTGGAAGCGGAAGAGTTGGAGAAGCTCGGAGGCTTCGCTGACCATGCCGATGGCAAGCTCCTTGGGCGTGTGGAACTGGGTCCAGTCGCGATCGTCGCAAAACGCGCGGACGCTGCGCGAGAGTTCGTCGAGTCCCGCCATGTTCGCCCTCCTGCCCGAACACTGCTTCCGATAGCATCGATTGTACGGCAATCGCTTCACCTATCATGCGGGCGGGTCGGGTACCATGGGTTCAGGCCGATCGAAAGGGGCGCCCATGGCCACCGACAACACCGTCGAGTTCTTGGATCTGTACAACCGGCTCGAGCGGCTCATCCGCGAGCGGTACCACCTCTCGCGCGACGGCGGGGCGATCGCATGGCTGCTCAACCGCGACAAGGCGCCGCGTGCGCTGCGCGACGAGCTGGACTACTGCCGCGAGGTGCGCAACTTCCTGCAGCACAACGAGCGCATCGACGGCTCCTACGCCGTCATCCCCAGCGACGCCATGCTGGATGCCCTGCGCGCCACGCTCTCGCGCTTCGAGGCGATGGGCTCGGCGGACGATGTGTGCACGCGCCGTGAGCAGATCCGCGTCGCCGCTCTGGACGATGCCGTGCGCCCGGTACTGCGCGACATGGCGAAGCACGGCTATGCGCACGTGCCGGTGCTCGAGGACGGGCGCGTGGTGGGCGTGCTGAGCGAGGGCACAGTGCTTGCGTACCTGGTGGACGACATGACGCTCGAGATCCCCCAGAACGCGACTCTGCGCGATCTCGAAGCGAGGCTCTCGTTGGGCGCTCACGAGCAGGGGCGCTTCGCCTTCGTGGCACGACACGAGCCGGCGGACGAGGTGGCCGAGCTCTTCCAGGCGTCGCTTCGCCAGGCGAGCCGCCTCGCCATGGTCTTCGTGACCGAGCACGGCAAGCCCGACGAGCGGCTGCTCGGCATCATCACCGCGTGGGACCTCGCGAAGTTCTTCTAAGACATCCGGCAGATCACCTGACGCCATCATCGATAAGGATGACATCGCTGCGACTGCTTGCCGCGTCGAGCAGACGGTCGGTGAACCCGCTCGCGCTGAAGATGGCGAGCGTGTTGCCGAAGCGCTCCGCCTCGGGCACCGCGGCTACCTTCTTCTCAAGGTCGTGAAGCACGTTCTCGCCCACGGGGTTCTTCCAGAACTTGCACTCGCCCCAGATCGCCTGCCGGTCCGCATAGCTTACCGCGCAGGCGTCGATCTCGTTCGCGCCGGACCACCAGCGGCCGACGCGTTCCGGAATAAAGGGCGCGCCCATCGTGTCGGCGAGGTCCCAAAGACGCTCCTGGCACACGTTCTCGTACACATGGGCAACATGGGCGTCCACGAAGTTCTGCCGTATGCGTCTCTCGACCGCCTCCATGCGACCCGTTTCCAGATAGCTGAGGTTGGGGAGCACGAAGGCGAACCAGAACGCGATGAAGTTGTCGCCGATCTTGTAGAGCGACCGCTTGCTCTTTTCGGGGTTGCGCTCGGTCACCGGGGTATCGCGCCGCAGGATATCGAGGTCGACCAGCGTTCTCAGATATTTCGATATACTTGTCTGCTTCATGCCGAACCTCGCGGCGATCTCGCTGGGGCGCTCGGCCCCACCCGCGATGGTGCGGATGAGGGCGAAGTAACTCCCGATGTCTTTGACCTCGTTTTGCAGCAAAAAGGTCGGTTCGCTGTAGAGGAAGCTGTCTTTGGTGAGGATGTTCTCGCGAATCGCCTGGAATAGATCCTTCCGGTCCTCGAAGAGCTCGATATACTTGGGAACCCCGCCGGTCACCGCGTAGCGTTCCACCAGCGCGCGCACAGGATAGCCGGGGAAGAACTCGTGGTAGTGCGCGAAGGGGATCTGCTGCAGGCGGATCTGAGCGGTCCGTCTTCCGTAGAGCGGACTATCCTCTGCAAGCACCTGGTCTTTCATGAGCGAGATGAGCGAACCGCAGAGGACAAGCATCACGTTGGCGTCTTTGAGGACGGTGTCCCAGATGCGTTGGAAGATCGAGGGGTAGGCGGGATTCGCCTTCCCCAGATACTGAAACTCGTCGATGACGATGACCGTCCGCTCCCTGTCCGCCGTGCAGGCGCCGGCGAGCGCGCGGAAGAGGTCCTCCCATCGGTCGACGCGGGCGCTTCTCAGAAGGTCGCTATCGAGGAATTCCGCCAAGATGCCTTGGAAACTCTGGAGGTTCTGCAACTCGGGCTCTTGGGTGGCCAGGTAGTAGAGGGCGCGCTTGTTCTGGATGAACTTGCTGATGAGCGCGGTCTTGCCCACGCGGCGACGACCGTAGACGACCACAAACGACGACCCCATACGTGCGTATTCGCGCTCCAGGGCCGCGAGCTCCTCTTGCCGATCGATGAATGTATCCACAGCCTCGCCTCCTTACGCCGCTGTTGTCCAAGATTATTCTAGCAAGAATTATTCTAGTTGGAATAATTTAAGTCATGATACGCGCTCTCAAGAAAAAAGAAAGGATTTCAGGGCGTTGCGCGTGGGACCTCGCGAAGTTCTTCTAAGCGGGGTCGTTCGCTCCGGTCCCTCCGCCCGATGGGAACATGCGTGGGAAAAAATACGGGGGACCAACGGAACCCTGATTTTTCCCGTACAATACCAACGACGGCCGGGCGGCACCTTCCCGGCGTGCCCCGCACGCACCTCTACCGTCTACGGCCAGCAGCACCCTTGCGGGTCCCGTACCTCGTGCGGGCCCCGGTAGTCGAACCCCGCCTGAGGACGGGGGCCGGATATCAGATGAGCACCCAGCACGAACCCAATACCCATGCGACCGCCCCCGTGCTTTCGCCGGGGGACATGTCGGCGCTCGAGCCCGGAACGCGCGCCGTCGAGCTCACGCGCTTCGTCATGCACCAGCACTACCGAGAGAACGACCTGGAGCCCGTGATCGAGCTCATGGATGACGAGCTGCGCTGGTTCGGTGCGGCGGAGGACGAGCACTCCGTGAGCGTCGAGTACGTGGCGGGCCTTTTCAGGCAGTTCGTGGGCAAGGTGCCCCTGTGCAACATGTGGGACGAGGAATACGACGAACCGCTCGAGCTGGCACCCGGATGCTACCTGGTCACCTGTCGCTATTGGGTGGCGACCGACCCCTCTACCAGGGTCTCGATCCGCTTCCACCAGCGGCTCTCGATGATATGGCGCGACCGCGGCGCGGGGCTGCGCTGGTGCCATCTGCACCTGTCGAACCCCTACATCGATATGGTCGAGGGCGACGTGGGCTTTCCCACCAAGGTCTCGCGCGAGACCTATGAGTACCTGCAGGAGCAGGTGGAGGACCAGCGCCGCCAGATCGAGGAGCAGACCGCCGAGCTCACGAGCATCTACGATACGGTTCCCTGCGCGATCCTGCGCTTCCGCCGCACCGACGGGGTGTGCGAGCCGCTCTTCATGAACCGCGCCGTCGCGGGTTTCATGGGGGTCGGGCACGATGAGGTCGGAAAGCTCGACTGGACGCGCGGCACCTCGCCGTTCATGGACGACGAGGACGCCGCGAGGCTCCACGCCGCCCTTGCCGGGCTCAAGGAGCCGGGCGATCAGGTGGAGACGGTCTGCCGCATCCACCGCGCCGACGGGACGACCAGCTACGTCACCTCGAACAACACGCTCATCTCGGCGGACGAGCGCGGCGGCCTCATCCAGAAGATCGTCTTCGACGTGACCGAGCGCATCCAGATGGAGGAGGCGCTCGCGCGGACGAGCTTCGAGGACACCCTTACGGGCCTGTTCAACCGCAACCGCTTCAACCACGAGATGCGCGACGGCGGCTACCGCGATGCTGCGCGCCTGGGCGTGGCGTACTTCGACATCAACGGGCTCAAGGCGATGAACGACACCTGCGGCCATGCGGCGGGAGACGACCTGATCGTCCGCACGGCGCGCCATATCGTCGAGGAGTTCGCCGGCAAGGCGTACCGCATCGGCGGTGACGAGTACGTGGTGATCGTCGCCGATATCGATGAGGGGGAGTTCATCCGCCGCATCGAGCGGGTGCGCTCCGCGATGGAGGCAGACGGCATCAGCATCTCGGCAGGATGGTCGTGGCGTTCCGAAGGTTGCGATGTCGAGCGTCGGTACGAGGAGGCGGACCGCCTCATGTACGCGGAGAAGGCGCGCTACTACAGCTCGCATCAGCACGACCGCCGGGCGCGCTAGGCGCTTCCCGGGTGGATCGCCCGCCGACGGGCGCGCCGGTCGCCGGCGCGGGCCGATTCGGCG
>CASFIQ010000171.1 GCA_949294785.1 uncultured Collinsella sp. | reverse complement strand
ATCAAGGTGCTCGGTGGTTCCAAGCGCCGCTATGCGGGAATCGGTGACGTGATCGTGGCCGCCGTCCAGGAGGCCACCCCCGGCGCGAACGTGAAGAAGAAGGATGTCGTGAAGTGCGTCGTCGTGCGCACCGTCAAGGAGGTCCGCCGCAAGGACGGTTCCTACATCCGCTTCGACGACAACGCCGCCGTCGTCATCAACAACGACGGCTCGCCCGTGGGCACCCGTATCTTCGGGCCCGTGGCGCGTGAGCTGCGCGACAAGAAGTACATGAAGATCGTCTCGCTTGCTCCCGAGACCCTGTAGAAGAAAGGAGAGAGCACACAATGGGTATGTCCATCAAGAAGGGCGACACCGTCAAGATTCTCTCCGGCAAGGATCGCGGCAAGCAGGGCACTGTCCTTCGCGCGTATCCTGCTGAGGGCAAGATCAAGGTCGAGGGCGTCGCCATCGCCATCAAGGCCGTGCGTCCCAACCAGCAGAACCAGCAGGGCGGCTTCGAGCGCAAGGAGGCCAAGATCGACGCCTCCAACGCGATGCTCGTCTGCCCCAAGTGCGGCCAGGCCACCCGCGTTGGCCACAAGCAGGGCGAGCTCGACGGTCACAAGACCGCCATCCGCGTCTGCAAGAAGTGCGGCGCCGAGTTCTAAGTCGCACTGATCTGAAACGGGAGCGCCCCGGAGGAGCTTTCCGCGAGACCATCCGCAGCCGCGAAGCGGCGGGGACGTATCGCGGGAACTCCTCCGGGGCGCTTTTTCGTTTCGCGTGCTTTCCGGTATGCGCCTTCGGTCCCTTCGGGCGCTACTTCTCCCAGTCGGAGAGGTCCGCGCCGTTCGTGGCGATGACGCGCTGGTACCAGTAGAAGCTGTCCTTGCGGCTGCGGTCGTAGGTGCCCCGGCCCTCGTCGTCGGCATCAACGTAGATGAACCCATAGCGCTTGCGCATCTCCACCGTGCCGCAGCTCACCAGATCGATGCAGCCCCAGGGCGTATAGCCCATGACGTCCACGCCGTCGTCGATCGCGCCCGCGATCGCCTCGATGTGCGCGCGCAGGTAGCTCATGCGATAAGGGTCGCGAACCCGTCCGTCCGCATCGGGCGCCTCGTCCACGCCGATGCCGTTCTCGCTGATGAAGCAGGGGATGCCGTAGCGGTCCCATAGCACGTTCAGCGTGACGCGCAGGCCCGTGGGGTCGATCGACCAGCCCCACTCGCTGTACTCCAGATAGGGGTTCCTGAGCTTCTTGGTGAAGAGCTCGGGCCGTTCGCGCTTCTCGGGGTCGCATGTCACGGGAGCGGAGAAGTAATAGCTGAACGAGATGAAGTCCACGGTTCCCTTGCGCAGGATCTCCTCGTACCCGGGGACCCAATCGATCTCGACCGCGTGGTCGCGGTAGTAGTTCCTCATACGCTGCGGATAGGCGCCCTTCGCCATGACATCGCAGTAGAACAGGTTCAGGTTGTCGTTTTCCAGGCTCTCCAGTACGTCGCCAGGGTTGCAGGTCATGGGATAGGTCTGCAGGCGCGCGAACATGTTGCCCACCTTGCACTGCGGGGCGTGCTCGTGCGCGTAGGCGACGGTGAGCGCGCTCGCCACGAACTGATGATGGAGCGCCTGGTGGATGCAGGTAAGGCGGTCGCGCTCGCTGCGATCGACCAGCATGCCGCCGCCCAGATAGGGGCGGTTCCAGATCATATTGATCTCGTTGAAGGTGAGCCAGTAGGTGACCTCGTCAGCGTACTCGTCGATCAGGAACTTCGTGTAGCGGCAGAAGAGCTCGATGAGCTTCGGCGACTCCCAGCCGTTGTATTTCTGGGTGAGCGCGAAGGGCACCTCGTAGTGGACCATGGTGACCAAAGGCTCGATGCCGTGGGCGTGCAGCTCGCGGAAGACGTCGTGGTAGAAGCGCACGCCGTCGGCGGCGGGCTCGGTCTCCTCGCCGGTGGGGAAGAGGCGCGACCAGCTGATCGACATGCGGAAGCACTTGAATCCCATCTCGGCGAAAAGTGCGATGTCCTCACGGTAGCGATGGTAGAAATCGGTGCCGCGCCGATAGGGGAAGTTGATCTCGTCCTCGTGGGCGAGGAGCTCCTCGAGCATCTCGGGCGTCACGTTGTGACCGTTTTTACCCTGGGCGCGCTCGGCGGGTGTGAAGTAGCGGATGTAGTCCATATGGGACTTGCCGCGCCCGCCGGCGTCGAAGGCGCCTTCGTACTGCGCGGCGGAGGTGGCACCGCCCCAAAGGAAGTTCTGCGGGAAGGGCATGGGCGTCTCCAATCGATCGTGCGGTGTGCGTGCGGCGCGGGGTGCGGGTTGCTCCCGGTGGCGGGCGCGGCCGTCCGCCGACGGGGACGGCCACCCGGTGATGGGGGCGCCCCGCGTCCGTTTCCCACGATAGTCCATGCGCGCGACCGCGGGCAAGGCGCCGGCCGGCGAATGCGCGCTGGCGGAGGCTGGACGCTTGTGCGAAGATGTTCGGAAACGTGCGCCCGACCGTGCCGGGCCGCGACGGAAGAAGGGGGTAGGCTTATGGCCCATCATGAGCGCGAGATCATCGGCGTCGACGACCGGGTGTCGCCCGCGCGCGCCATTCCGCTTGGTATCCAGCACATGATGAGCATGTTCGGGTCGACGGTGCTCGTCCCGGTGCTCACGGGGCTCGACCCCAATGTCGCCATCATGTGCTCGGGTATCGGCACCATCTGCTATCTCCTGGTCACGGGCAACAAGATTCCCAGCTACCTGGGCAGCTCGTTCGCCTTCATCAGCCCCATTCTCGCGGTGGGCGCCACGCAGGGTCTCGATGCGGCGATGTCGGGCGTGGTGGTCGCAGGCATGGTGTTCCTCGCCGTCGCGGGCATCATCAGGCTTGTGGGGACGGGGTGGCTCGACCGCCTGCTGCCTCCGGTCCTCGTCGCATCGGTCATGGTGGTGATCGGCGTCGGCCTCTCGGCGACCGCGGTCGACATGGCGTTAATGACCGACCTTGCGGACGGCACCACCGCGTTTTTCGCCACCGGGGCCATCGTGGCGGCGATTACGCTCGTCGCGGCCGTGGTGTTCTCCAGTATGGGCGGGATCTTCGGGACCGTCCCAGTGCTCCTCGCGATCATCGTGGGGTATCTGGTGTCGCTGCCGCTCGGGCTCGTCGACTTCCAGCCCGTGCTCGACGCTGCCTGGGTGGGCCTGCCGAACATCTCGATGCCGCGCTTCGATATGGGCGCGATCGCGCTCGTGGCGCCGGTCGCGGTCGTGGTGGTGATCGAGCATATCGGCCATCTGCTCGCCGTGGGCGAGATCGTCGGCAAGGATTACCGCGCCATGCTGCCGCGCTCGCTTGCCGGCGACGGTATCTCGACCATGATCTCGGGCTTCCTGGGCGGCCCTCCCACCACCACGTATGCGGAGAACATCGGCGTGATGAGTGTCACGCGCGTCTACTCCACCCAGATCTTCTGGTACGCGGGCGGCTTCGCACTCGTCATCGGCGGCTTCTGCCCCAAGCTCGCCGCCCTCATCCAGTCCATCCCCTCGCCGGTTATGGGCGGGGTGAGTCTGCTGCTCTTCGGCCTCATCGCCTCGAACGGCCTCAGGATGCTCGTCTCTAACCGGGTCGACTTCGACGTCAACCGCAACCTCATGATCGCGTCGGTCGTCATCATCGTCGGCGTGGGCATGGAGACCGCGGGAATCTCGATTCCCATCGGCGACTACACCCTGCCGGGCATGGCGACCTCGGCGCTCGCGGGCATCATCTTGAATCTGATCCTCCCCGGTGCCGGTGAGGATGCGAAGCCGGCGGAGGCGGAGCGGTAGCCTCAGCGCGCCCGCGGGAAGAGCGCGCGGATGCGCGCCGGCGCGGGCGACTCGATGCGTACGGGCTCCCCGCTGACGGGGTCGGTGAACGCGATGCGATGCGCATGGAGCATGAGGCCCGCCGGGGCGCCGGAAATGCGGGGCGCGCCGTACAGGTCGTCGCCGACAAGCGGATGGCCCGCACGCGCCAGGTGCACGCGGATCTGGTGCTTGCGGCCGGTCTCGATAGCCACATCAACCAGGGTGACCGGAGCCCCCTGGCAAGACCCGACGGCGACCACATGGGCGCGGGTGAGGGCGGGTTTGCCGGTCCTGCTGGCGCGCATGCGCCGGGCATCGTGCCGGTCGCGCCCGATGGGCCAGGTGAGCGTGCGCTCGCGCCAGGGGATGCGCCCGCACGCGACGGCCAGGTAGCGCTTCTCGAGGGCGTGTTCGGCGATCATGCGGTCGTACGCGGGCTGGGTGCCCTTGGCAAGCGAGAACAGCACGATGCCCGAGGTCTCGCGGTCAAGACGCTGCAGGGCTTGGAGCTCGTCTGCGGCGTGGGCGGGATAGGTTTCCGGCGCCGCCTGCTCGATATGCGCGCGGACCAGGTCGGTAAGGGTCGGCGTCCCCGTTCCGTCGCCGTGGACGATAATGCCTGACGGCTTGTCGACCGCGAGCAGCGTCGGGCTCAGGTACAGAACGGCGGGCGCCGGATGGCGCTGTGCATCGCCGAGCGCATGTCGCATGCGATCCTCCCGTTCAAGAAGATGGAATAGGGTATCGGGGCGCAACGGCCCCGATGCGCGTCGAAGGGGCTGCCGTGCCCTCAGTCGACGCCGGTGAGCAGGCAGCCCGTGCCGGCGCCCTTCTGGCG
>CASFIQ010000170.1 GCA_949294785.1 uncultured Collinsella sp. | reverse complement strand
ACGATGGGCGGCCGCGCCCTTCCCGGCTCCGAGCCCGATACCAACTGCTGCCGCGTGGTCTTCTCCGAGGCGGACGGCATTCCCGGCCTCGTGGCGGACCGCTACGAGAACGTGCTGGTCACGCAGGTGGGCACCGTGGGCATGGAGCGCCTGCGGCCTGTCGTGTATCGCGCGCTTCTCGACGCGCTCGCCGCGGACGGCGAGAAGATCGACGCGATCTACGAGCGCAACGACGGCGCGTCCCGCGCCAAGGAGGGGCTGCCGCAGTACAAGGGCTGGTGGGACGGCCTGCCCGCGCCGGAGAGCCCGCGCATCATGGTGCGCGAGAACGGCCTCGCCTTCGACCTCGACATCGAGAACAGCCAGAAAACCGGCTTCTTCCTCGACCAGAAGTACAACCGCCGCGCCGTGCGCCAGATCGCGGCCGGTCGGCGCGTGCTCGACTGCTTCTGCCACGTGGGGCCGTTCGGGCTGAACGCCGCAGCCGGCGGAGCGGAGTTCGTGCGCTGCGTGGACGTGAGCCAGACCGCCATCGACCTCGCCCGCGAGAACGCCCGCCTCAACGGCCTGGACGGTCGCATGGACTTCACCTGCGCGAACGTCCTCGACTACCTGCCCGAGCTCCGCTCAAACCGCACTCGCCTACGCGAGGAGGGCGGTCCCTTCGACCTCATCGTGCTGGACCCGCCCGCCTTCACCAAGAGCCGCGGCACCGTCGGCCATGCCGCGCGCGGCTACCGAGAGATCAACTACGAGGCCCTGCGCATGCTGCCCCGCGGCGGCTACCTTGCCACCTGCAGCTGCTCCCACTTCATGACGCGCGACCTCCTGGCCAAGGCGATTGCGGAGGCGGCACATCAGGCAAACGTACAGCTCAAGCAGGTCGAGGAGCGTCAGCAGGCCCCCGACCACCCCATCCTCTGGGGCTTCCCCGAAAGCCACTACCTGGACTTCTTCATCTTCCAGGTTGTCTAGCCCCCAGAGGCGACACTCTAAGAACGATTAAGGGAGCCAGTTCGTTCCTAGAGAATCTGTGGCCTCCCTAAGAACGCGAAAGTGTTCTTAGGGAGGCCACAGATCTTAGGGTTGGTTGGCGCTCGACCGTAATTAGCAACAAGGCAGGGGCAGACGGTTGATTCGCTCGTGAAAACCCCTCCCCAAACGGTATGCAAGGATTCCGCGGACCTCATTGGCCTCGCGCTCGGTCATAGCAGACTTGGGCAGCACGACCATAAGGCTGGCATCTCGGTAGATGATGAAAAAGTCCGACAGCTCAAACGCCGAAGATATCTGCCGCCACTCGAGCTTCTCGGAATCCGGAGCACCCGAGACCCCAAGCTTAAGCCATCCACTGCTCAGGCACACACGCCGTAGCTTTTCAGGAGCCGCGGAGTCTCGGTACTGCCGATATCCGTACTCACACGAAAACACCAGTAAGGGTAGGGTAACGAGCAAGACGATGCCGCAGAGCCACATCACGTTTGAGAGCTCGCGGTGTAGCGCCAGTCCAGCTAAGGCAATTCCCGCACCGAGCAGCCACATAACACTGACGATCACCACCTGTACGCGCTGCTTGAAGAACGTGTTGAAGTAGAGTGCCCTTCTAAACATCGCAGCGTCCACCCGGAATGAAAACGTGTAGCTCTCCGACATCATCCGCTCGTCACCCCACACGCCTAGTACTGGCCGTAACCGGTCTTGACGAACTCCTGCATGGCAACGACGTTGTCCATCGATATAGGGACGTAGTCGCGCCCCATTGCGCGAACTCGCCAAAGAATCTCACTCACCATCTCGACCACCGTCGAGACCTTGAATGCCGCCTCCATGTCTTTACCGATGCACACAAGACCGTGATTTCTCAACATGCAGGCGTTAGCATGCTCGCCGAGCGCCTCGCGCGCGCACTCCGCCAGCTCCTCGGTGCCAGGCAACGCGTACGTGCGACAGCACCGAATTGTGTCGCCGAGCGCTTGCGCGGCCTCATCGTGCACGTCGATGGGGATGTTCTCGCCAGCAGTGGAAAACACCGTCGAGAAGATCGGATGCGTGTGGACGCACGCCGATGCCTCCGGCCGAGCATTGAGGACCCCCAGGTGCATCTTGAGCTCGATCGAAGGCCTCCTTTCGCCCTCAACGTGCTTTCCCGACATATCGAACACGCATATGTCGTCCTCGACAATCTTGTGATAGTCCATCCCGCTCGGCGTAATGTAAAGCAGGTCGTTCTCGCGGTCACAGAAGCTGACATTTCCCCATGTAGCAACGGTAAGCCCGCTATCCAGCATGCGAGCGCCCGACTCCTTAACGAGGGTTTTATAGTCGCGCTTCACCCTTCCGTCCCGTGCCATATCCGTCTCCATTCTTTGTTTTCGCAAGCCATCCTGCGCGAGGCAGGATGCTGGGTTTGAAATGTTGATCAAAGCTTGTGACCGGAACCCAGCATCCCGCCGCACAGTTCTTCTCCTTAGGCCATAGGCTCGGCCTCGGTCGACGAGCTCTTGCCCGCGGTGTGGTGAAGCGCGCTGTTCTCGATGAACTCGTGAATGGCATCCATGTTCTTATGAACCAAGATGTATGCCACGGCGTACACCACGATGACCGCACCGATCACGATGGGGTTCTGGGTCAGGAAAGCGAGGAAGATCACCGCGCCAACAGGCTGGCCAAGGATGACCAGAGAGGTAATCATCGTCGCACCCTGAAGGTCAATGCCCGTAGAGACGGCCACCTCAGTGAATGCCGCACCGGTGAGCGTGCACATGTAGAGGTTGGCAATCATGAACAGAAGGCCGCCGATGAACGACTTGAGGATATTGCCATTGGAGCACGCGACGAAGGGCTGGATGATGTACGGAATTGCAACGAGGTCGAGCATTGGCAGGACGAGGTTCCCGGGGAGGATGAAGGAAACGATGAGCGTCGTGGGCATGAGCAGGATGCCGGTGATGAGCGTCGCCGCCTCGCCATAACCGGTGGCGTCGTTCACCGCAAGGTACCACTCGCGGTCGGCGGTGCCGGCGGCCTTCATCTTCTTCTTGCCCGCCTCGGTAATCGCCGAGAAGGACCCGGCGAAGATGCCGGACACCTTGGGAAAGACCGCCATGACGGCGGCGGTAGCGATGCCGCAGGTAGTGATTTCGCCCCAGGTAGAGAGCTCGCCCAGCTTATTGAAGTCGCCAATAATACCGATGAAGAGGCCGAGGAAGAGGCCGAGAGTCATCGGCTCGCCAATGAAGCCGAGCTTTTGGCGCAGCGTCACGGGATCAGCATTGATCTTATAAAGGCCGAGCTTGTCAAGCAGCACGTTGAGCGGCACGGCAAAGATGCCGACGGTGGCCGTGTGCAGCGAGGCAATGGTGCAGTTGGGATAACCGTAGTACGTCGACCAGCGCTTGGCGATAATCTCCGTGCAGAGGAGCGTGTAGAGCTGCTGCACGACCATGCAGGCCATGGAGAGCCAGAAGTTGCCGGTCAGGACAAAGAGACACGATCCCCAAGCGAAATACGAG
>CASFIQ010000169.1 GCA_949294785.1 uncultured Collinsella sp. | reverse complement strand
CGGCCAGAGCAGGGGTGGCACGCCCGGTCCCGTTCCGAACCCGGAAGCTAAGACCCCTCGCGCCGATGGTACTGCGGTGGAGACCGTGGGAGAGCAGGGCGCCGCTGACCGGTGGACGGCACCAGCCGTTCAAGGACGAATTGAGGCCGTATCGGGTTTCCGATACGGCCTTTTCGTTTATATGCGCGATTCATTCGGCTTAGATGGTGCTGCTGCAATCATCTTTGGCATCCACTAAACTTAACCGAGGTGTTCAAGGAGGTGTGCATGGCGGAAGCGGGAATCGGCGTCGATATCGTCGAGATCGACCGTATGGAAGCGGTGCTTGAGAAAACCCCATCGTTTGCCCGACGCTTTTTCACGGAAGAAGAGCGTGCCTATTGCGATGCTAAGGCCCGACCCGCTATCCATTACGCGGCTCGTTTCGCGGCACGCGAGGCGGTTCTCAAAGCCCTCGGGACCGGCTTCGGTTCGGGGGTGGGACGCTGGGATGTCAGCGTCTCCCGCGACCGGCGCGGTAAGCCGATCGCCGTTCTCTCAGGTCGTGCGCTTGAGATCGCGAAAGAACTCGGCATTCGAGAGGTCGCGCTTTCGCTTTCGCATACGCGAGATCTTGCGGTCGCGAACGCGCTCGCCATCACCGACGACGTGAAGCCGCGCGCTAAGACCTCGTCAACGGACGAGCGCGCCGAGCTCGCCCGGTCGTTCAAGGAGGCGCGCTCGGTCCTCGACGAACTCGAACTCGTTGAGAGACCCGAGACCGATAACCCCGTAAACCATGTTGCCCCGACTGTGATGGGAGGCTCGGATGAGACCGATTCTCAGCTGCGATGAGGTGCGCAACCTCGAGGACCTCATCGAAAAAGAGGGGACCTCGAAGGCCGAGCTCATGGAGCTCGCCGGCGAGTTCACCGCCGAGCAGGCGCTCAAGCTCGCACCAAGCCGCGTCGTCGTCCTGGTCGGGTTTGGCAACAACGGCGGTGACGGTTGGGTCGCCGCCGATATACTCGCCCAGAAGAAGGTGCACGTCGACGTCATCTCCCCGTGCGATCCCGACGAGGTCCCCGCCATGCTCGCCCGCCATGTGGCGCGGCGCACGGCGGGACGTGACGTGAACGTCGTGGTCGGCCCCTCGCGCGACGAGCTCTCCGTGCTCATCGCCGAGGCCGACCTGGTCATCGATGCCATTCTCGGAACGGGTTTCCACGGAAGCCTGCGGGCCCCGTTCAATATCTGGATTGATACGGTGAACGACCTTGCGCCGACCGTGCTCTCCGTCGATGTCCCCTCGGGCCTTGACGCTTCCACCGGCGCGGTTGCAGATGCCTGCATCCGAGCCGATATCACCGCGACCATGCTGGCTCCCAAGACGGGTCTCTTGAGCGGACCGGGTCCGGAATATGCGGGGCAGGTTGTCGTCGGCGAGCTCTACGATAAGCTCGACGAGGTTATCGGGGATGTCGAGCATGCGGCTGAAATCGTTGAGGCCGCCGATATCGTGGATTTCCTGGAGCCGCTCCCCGCTGATATCGATAAGTACTCGCGGGGCTCGGTGCTCGTGGTGGGAGGCTCGTCGACCTATCCCGGAGCCGCGATCATGGCCGCCAAATCGGCGGCGCGTGCCGGCGCCGGCTATGTGGCGGTCGCTGCGCCGGAACCCTGTGCGAACCTGATCAGGCTGGCGTTGCCGAGCATCCCGGTCTTCGATATCCCCGCTGATTCCCGTGGCTCGTTCGGGGCCGCCGCCCGTTCCGCCGTGGTCGCGATCGCCAAGCGCTACAGCTGCGTGGTCTGCGGTCCCGGTATGACGGTTTCCGCCGGCAGCATGGATGTGGTCTCGGGGCTTCTCGCCCTTGATATCCCCCTCATCCTCGACGCCGACGGCCTCAACTGCCTTTCCCGCGTGGCGATTGACGGCATCGATGCCACGCCGGACATGTACCGTCGCGAGGCGCCGCTCATCCTGACGCCGCATTACCGCGAGTTGTCGCGGCTTATCGGCGGAAAGGGCGAGGAGGTCATCGATCTTGCGGGCGCCATCGATGCGGCGCAACGCATCGTGTGGGCCGCCGGGTCGGACAACCTGATCGTCGTCGCCAAGGGGTCGACTACGGCGATCGTGGGCGTCGAGAAGGTCCTCATACCGGTCTCGGGGCCCGCAAGCCTGGCGACCGCGGGGTCCGGTGACGTGCTCTCGGGCATCTTGGCGGGATCGGCTGTGCTATGGCGCGATTCCATCGATCGCTGGGAGCTCCTCGCGGCCTACGCCGTCGCGCTTCATTCATATGCCGGGTTCGCCGCGGCGGCGAAGCTGGGTGAGAAATCGGTCATCGCCACCGACCTCATCGACCTTATCGGTGACGCCATGCAGATGGCGACCGACGAGGCGCTGAAGTCCCTCGGTGCCGCACCGGCGGGGGAGGCGTAGTCGCGCATGCTCGAACGGAAGATCCCCGAGACCCGCTGGGCGTGGGTCGAGATCGATCGCGGCGCCCTGCGTCGCAACTTCCGGGCGTTCCGCGCGCTTACACAGCCGCGCGAGCGCATCTGCTGCGTCATCAAGGCGGATGCCTACGGACACGGTGCGGTCGAGTGCGCTCGCGTGCTCGCGTCCGCGGGAGCGGACATGTTCGCGGTCGCCACGGTCGACGAGGGTGTAGTTCTGCGCGATGCGGGCGTGACGCTTCCCATCCTCGTGCTCTCCGAGCCGCCGGTATCCGCAATCGGAACCCTGCTTGCCCACGATATCATACCGAGCGTTTACACCGTCGAGTTCGCGCTCGCTTACGGCGAATGCGCGGTCCAGGCGGGCACGGTCGGTCGCTACCATCTGGCGATTGAGACCGGCATGAACCGTATCGGCGTGCGCTGCACCGAGGCGGTCGAGTTTCGCGAGAGCATCGATTTCCATCGCGGCCTCTGCTGC
The DNA here is from genome assembly GCA_949294785.1 of uncultured Collinsella sp. Classification (GTDB taxonomy): domain Bacteria; phylum Actinomycetota; class Coriobacteriia; order Coriobacteriales; family Coriobacteriaceae; genus Coprousia. Next base: position 3,237 of record CASFIQ010000169.1, on the reverse strand, counting down.
GACGGCGTCTACACCCATTTCGCCACCGCGGACGACCCGGATGGTTGGGACTATAAGCTGCAGCTGCGTCGTTTCGACGAGGCGGTGGCCGCGATGCGCGACGCCGGGCTCGAATGCGGCATCGTCCACTGCGACAACACGCCGGCGACCATCTTCGACCCCGCGTCCCATCACGACATGGTGCGCGTGGGCATCGGCCTGTACGGGCTCGACCCCTGCCCGCAGGCGGCAGCGCGTATCGAGCTGGAACCGGTTATGAGCGTGCGCGCCCGCGTCACCCGGACCATCATGCCCGCCATGGGCGAGGGCGTGGGCTACGGCTTCACCTATCGCGTGCCGCGCACAGCGGTCGAGATCTGCACGCTGCCCCTGGGCTATGCGGACGGGCTCTCACGCACGCTCTCCAACCGTATGGAGGTGCTCTATCGCGGCGAGCGCATCCGCCAGGTGGGCAACATCTGCATGGACCAGTGCATGGTGGCGATTCACCAGACGCCGCTTCACCAGACGCCCTGGGCCGAGCATGGTGACCTCATGACCATCATCGGCAGCGACGGGGACGACCGGATCACCATGGACGAGATGGCCGAGCTGCGCGGGACCATCAACTACGAGGTGGCATGCGGCTTCGGCATGCGTCTCGAGAAAATCTACCTGTAACGCGGCGAGGAGAGGGGTACTTATGGGAGTCATGCGCATCCCCGGTCACGAGCACCAGGCGCCGCGCGAGGTATCGCTCGAGGAGATTCGCTCGGTGCTGGGGGACTGCCGTCTGTGCGAGCTCGCTCAGACGCGCACCAATATCGTATTCGGTGTGGGCAACCCGCACGCGCGGGTCATGTTCGTGGGCGAGGCGCCCGGTCGCAACGAGGACCTGCAGGGCGAGCCGTTCGTGGGGCGCGCGGGCGAGAACCTGAACGCCATCCTGTCGCTCGCGGGGCTCTCGCGCGACGAGATCTACATCGCCAACGTGCTCAAATGCCGACCGCCGGGAAACCGCGACCCCAAAGCGGACGAGGTGCTCGCGTGCTCGCCGTTTCTGCGCGAGCAGATCCGCAGCATCTGGCCGGATGTGATTGTGACCTTAGGCAATCCCGCCACGCATTTCATCCTGAAGACCGAGGTCGGCATCACGCGTCTGCGCGGGCGTTTCCATCAGACCGGGCACTTCACCGTGATGCCCACGTTCCACCCCGCTGCGGCGCTGCGCAACCCCGCCTGGCAGGAGCTGCTCGAGGCGGATTTCCGCATGCTCGGCGACTGGCTGGCGCGGCACCCGGCGGTGAAGACGCCCCAGGCGCCGGCGCAGGCCTCCGCCCCGGTGGCGAGGGGGGAAGCCGAGGCGCTTCCGCGGGTCGGTGAGTGACGGTGGCGCTCGAGCGCCGCGCGCCGGGACGGTATGCGAGCGGCGCGCAGGAGGATACGGAGCGCTTCGGCGAGCTGGTGGCACCCGTGCTCGAAGACGGGGACGTGCTTATCCTGACCGGTGGCCTGGGTGTGGGGAAGACGCATTTCACGAAGGGCGTGTGCCGTGCGCTGGGGGACGACCTTCCGGTGACCAGCCCCACCTTCGCCCTTATGGCGGTTCACGATCGCGGCAAGCTGCCGCTGTTCCACTTCGATCTGTATCGCCTGGAGCACGCTTGGGAACTCGAGGATACGGGTGTCTACGACGTGCTGGGTTACGAGGGCGCGTGCCTGCTGGAGTGGGGCGAGCGCTTCAGTGACGAGCTTGCCGACGACTATCTGACCGTGACGATCTCGCGAACGGGGGAGGCCGACCGCGAGATCGCGCTCGATCCCCATGGCGCCCGCGCCGAGCGCCTCGCGGCGGCGATCGACCGCTCTGTTGCGGATGCGCTCGCCTAGCCGGACGGCTGCAGGGTGCCCCCTATGGAATCAAGAGGAGAAATGCAGATGACGGCAAGCGCTGAAAGCCGCCTGGTGGTGGCGATCGACACCTCGACCGATATGCTTGCGTGCGCGGTGGGCCGCCTCGACGGCGCGGGGCGGGTCGAGGTGCTCGCCGCGTGCGACCATCGCTGCCGTCGCCGCGCGAACGTCGAGCTCGTGAACACGGTCGCGTCGGCGCTCGAGAGCGCGGGCATCGCGATCGGCGACGTGGACGCCGTGATCGCCGGACGCGGCCCGGGGTCGTTCACCGGCGTGCGCATCGGCGTCGCGACGGCGAAGGGCATCGCGCGCGGTGCGGAGATCCCGCTATGGGGCGTCTCCACGCTCGACGCGACCGCCTGGCGCGCCTGGCGCGCCGGCGTCCGCGGTAGGCTCGCGGTCGCCGCAGACGCCATGCGCGGCGAGGTGTACCCGGCGCTCTACCAGCTTGACGACGCGGGAGCCCACCGCCTCTTCGAGCGCGAGCGGGTCATGCGCGCCGCCGATGCCGCCGCCCTGTGGGCGGAGCGCGACGATGCGGGCGAGCTCCTACTTTCGGGGGACGGCCTCGTTCGGCATGGCGGGCTCTTCGAGGGGGCGGGGCTTTCCCGTTGGGTCGACCGAGACCTGTGGTGGCCTACGGGCGAGGGCATGCTCCTCGCCTTCGCGGCATCGGGCGGGCCCGCCGACGCCGGTGCGGGGGACCCCGCGGCACTCCTGCCCATCTACACGCGCCTATCCGACGCGGAGGAAAACGAGCGCCGGCGCCTGGGGCGCGCAGCTTCCGCGCAGGGCGGCGTCACCGGCGTCGCGGACGAGCTCGCCGGGCGTCATCTGCAGCTGCGCCCCATGGGGCCCGCGGACGCCGAGGCGGCTTCCGCGCTCGAGGAGCGTGCCTTCGTCGGGCAGGGGCACGCGGCGTGGACCCCTGCCCAGTTCATGGAGGAGCTGTCGCCCGAGGCGGCCGTTCCGCGCTCGTGGTGGGTGGCGCATGACGACGGCGAGCTCATCGGCATCGCCGGCGGCATGGTGGTCGAGGATGACCTGCAGGTGCTCGACGTCGCCGTGGATGCGGGGCACCGTCGGCGCGGCATCGCCCGCAAGCTGCTCGCGCGCGTGAGCTACGACGCGCAGATGCTCGGGTGCCGCACGGCATCGCTCGAGGTGGCGGCGGAAAACGAGGCGGCCATCGCGCTCTATCGCGAACTCGGTTTCGAACGGGCGGGGCTCAGGCGGGGCTACTACGGCCCCGGAGCCGACGCTCTCGTCATGACGGCGACGCTCCCGCTCGTGCTTCCCGTCGACGCCGCCTCGCCCGAGCCCACCGCGGCGGCTTCGCGCCCG
>CASFIQ010000168.1 GCA_949294785.1 uncultured Collinsella sp. | reverse complement strand
GGCCGACAACCAGACCTCCGTCGAGATCAACGTCCTGCAGGGCGAGCGCGAGATGGCCGCGGACAACAAGTCCCTCGGCAAGTTCAACCTCACCGGCATCCCGGCGGCCCGCCGTGGCATCCCGCAGATCGAGGTCACCTTCGACATCGACGCCAACGGCATCGTGAAGGTCACCGCCAAGGACAAGGCCACCGGCAAGAGCCAGCAGATCACCATCTCCGGCTCCACCGCCCTCTCCGACGACGAGGTCGACCGCATGGTCAAGGACGCCGAGGCCCACGCCGAGGAGGACAAGCGCCAGAAGGAGGAGGTCGAGGTTCGCAACCAGACCGACAGCCTGGCCTACTCCACCGAGCAGACGCTCTCCGACCTGGGCGACAAGGTTCCCGCCGATGTGAAGGGCGACGCCGAGGCCGCTATCGCCGACGCCAAGCGCGCCCTCGAGGGCAGCGATGTCGACGCCATCAAGGCCGCCGGCGACAAGCTGCAGGAGGTCGCCTACAAGCTGGCCCAGATCGTCTACAGCGACGCCCAGTCCCAGACCGAGGGCGGCGCGCAGCCGACGGGCTCCGCTGACGATGACGTGGTCGACGCCGAGTACGAGGTCGTCGACGACGACAAGGACGCGAAGTAATCATGTCCGCCAGCAAGACTCAGCAGGAGGCGGCTCCCGCCGCCTCCGTCGAGGCCGAGGAGAAAGACGTGAAGATCCCCGTAGAGTCGGTTGACGAAGAGGCGACCGCGACCGAGCCCGACACCGCCGAGCCCGCGCACGAGGCCGCCGAGCCCACCGAGGAGGTGCCGACCATGACCGAGGAGGAGATGGTCGAGGCGGCCATCCGCGCCGGTGAGGAAGCCGCCGAGAACGACTTCAAGCTCAAGTACGAGCAGGTGCAGTCCGAGCTCGTCGAGCTTCGCCATCAGCTTGCCGAGGCGCAGGAGGTGCGCGACGGGGCCGATGCGAAGGTCAAGGAGGCCCAGGACCGCATGCAGCGCCTGCAGGCGGATTGGGAGAACTTCCGCCGTCGCACCGCCGCCGAGCGCCTGGCCGAGCGCGATCGCGCGACCGAGAAGCTCGTCACATCGCTTCTGCCGGTGATCGACGACATCGAGCGCGCCATCGAGCATGCCCGCGCGCAGGAGATGAACGAGCAGATGAGCCAGTTCGTCGACGGCGTGGATGCGGTTCACACCAAGATGCTCGACGTGCTGGCGCACGAGGGCGTCGAGCCGATCGACCCCAAGGGCGAGGCGTTCAACCCGCTCGAGCATCAGGCGGTCGGCCGTGTCGAGGACGCCTCCCAGTACGAGGAGACCGTCAACGACGTCTACCAGAAGGGCTACCGGATGGCGGACCGCGTTATCCGCTCCGCCATGGTCACGGTGACCTACGGCGGCGACAAGCGGCCCGCTCCCGAGCCGGAGGCCGACGAAGCCACGGCCTCCGGGGAGGGTGCCGCCGAGGACGGCGGCGCCGCCAGCGAGGAGTGATCGCCAAGGGCCCTGGGAGCGAAGATGGTTTCCGGGGCCCGATTTATCAGGCGATCGGTGCGATGGCCCGTGCGCACCATGACGCGGGCGTCGCGGCACGGATACGATACCGGCGCCGCACCGGAAGGCGCGCCGGTGATTGAAGGGAGGCAAAGGCGATGCCACAGACGAAGACCCGAAACTTCTACGACGTCCTGGGCGTCAAGCGCGACGCCTCCGCGAAAGAGATCAAGACGGCGTTTCGCAAGCTCGCCCAGAAGTACCACCCCGACGCGGGCGGAGACGAGCAGAAGTTCAAAGAGATCAGCGAGGCGTATGAGACGCTCTCGGACGAGAAGAAGCGCAAGGAGTACGACCAGCTCCTGATGTTCGGGGGCATCCCCGGAGCGGGCGGCCCCGGCGGCTCCTACACCTACACCTCGACGGGCGGCCCCGGCGCTTGGAGCGATATCTTCAGCAGCATCTTCAACGGCGAGGGCGCGTTCGGCGGCGATTGGGCGAACGGCTTCGGCGGCATGGGTGGCGCACGCGCGGCGTCCCGGCCCGCCAAGGGCGGCGACCTCTCGCTCACGATCGACGTTTCCGCCGAGGACGCGTTCCGCGGCGTGTCGCGTCGGGTGACCTACCGCATTCCCTCTACCGGCGAGCAGCAGACGCTCGTGGTGAACGTTCCGGCGGGTGCGGTCGATGGCGGCAAGCTGCGTTACAAGCGCAAGGGCGAGTACGGTCGCGCCGGCGGGGAGCGCGGCGACCTGGTGGTGACCACCAACGTCGCCGAGCACCCGTTCTTCAAGCGCAAGGGCGCCGATGTCACGGCGACGGTACCTATCTCGGTCGCCGAGGCGGCGCTCGGCTGCTCGGTCGAGGTTCCTACCCCCGGCGGCGCCACGGTTCGCCTCAAGGTACCCGCGGGCACTCAGACGGGCAAGACCTTCCGGTTCAAGGAGATGGGTGCGCCCGACGTGAAGCACCGCGGCCGCACGGGCAGCCTGTTCGTCAAGATCGATGTCCGTGTTCCTACCAACCTGACCGATGCCGAGCGCGCCGCGTACCGGCAGCTGCTCGATGGGGACACCCGCGATTACCGCGCCGAGGTCGATCGGTACCGCGCGCGGATGTAGAGGTGGTATGCTTTCGCCGGGACGGTGGCTTGCCGTCCCGGCGTTTCGCTCCGTCTTCGCGGGGCGCCTATGCGAGAGAGAGTGTTTGCGATGCCTAAGCAGGACAAGGACAAGCCCCTGTACATGATCAGCGTGGCCGCGGAGCTCACGGGCATGCACCCGCAGACTCTGCGCGTCTACGAGTCCAAGGGCCTGGTGAACCCGAAGCGCTCGGGCGGCAACACCCGTCTGTACTCCCGTGCGGACATCGAGCGCCTCGAGCTCATCAACCAGCTTACCGACGAGGGCATCAACCTGGCCGGCGTGGTTCGCATCCTGGACATGAAGGAGCGCTCTGAGAAGCGCGAGGCCGAGATCGACCGCCTGCAGGCGCGCATCCGCGAGCTTGAGGACCAGGTTGCGGAGTACAAGGTGCAGAAGAAGATCACCGCGCTCGTGCCGCGCGGCGGCTCCGCCGACCCCGAGCAGGTGCTCAAAGGCCTCCTTGGCGGCGGGATCTGATCGTTTTCGTCCCGCTTTCCCGCTATTCCACATGCTGACGACGCCGCATCGCGTTCATGCGATGCGGCGTCGCGTATAATCGCACCATCTGGAGAATACGGCTGGCTGGGCCGCGAGCGGACGGAGGGGCGCATGAGGGAGCTCGAGGAGTATATCCAGGAATATGGCACGGTGAAAGAGGGCGATGTCCTCAAGGTCGACGCCTTCCTGAACCACCAGTGCGACGTGGCGCTGTTCGACCGGATGGGCGCCGAGTGGGCGCGCCTGTTCGCGGGCAAGCCGGTCGACAAGATCTTGACGATCGAGGCCTCGGGCATCGGCATCGCCTGCATCGCCGCCCGTCATTTCGGCGACGTGCCGGTGGTCTTCGCCAAGAAGTACCAATCCATCAACCTGGATGGCGAGCAGTACGTGACCACCATCCACTCCTATACCAAGCAGACCGACTTCCATGTCATCGTGGGGAAGCGCTTCCTGACGGCAGGCGAGCACGTCATCATCATCGATGACTTTCTGGCGAACGGCTGCGCCCTGAACGGTCTCATCGAGATCTGCGAGGAGGCCGGCGTCGTGGTGGAGGGCATCGGCATCGCCATCGAGAAGGGCTTCCAGGACGGCGGCAAGAGCCTGCGCGAGCGCGGCTACGACCTGCAGTCGCTTGCGATCGTGGAGTCGATGGACCCCGCGACCGGCGCAATCGAGTTCCGCTGATGGCGGCCGATAAGCGACCCGGCGCAACCGGTGCTGGTGCGGCGGGGTCCGAGATGGATATGGCGGCGGCGCTGCGCGACTTCAAGGCGAAGATCCCCATCGCCCAGGGCTTCCCCTACGGGCTGCAGCACGTGCTCGCCATGTTCGTGGCGAACCTCGCCCCGATCTCGATCGTTGCCGCGGCGGCGGGGATGGACCTGGGCCAGTCCGAGGCGCTCATCCAAAACGCGCTGCTCATGGCGGGTTTGGGAACCATCATCCAGCTGTTCCCGCTATGGCGCGTGGGCGGGGCGCTCCCCATCGTCACGGGCATCAGCTTCACCTACGTCTCTGCCGTGGTGGCCATCGTCGCCGCGCAAGGCTATAACGTGGCGGTCGGCGCCATCATCGCGGGCGGCCTTATCGAGGGCGTGCTCGGCCTCACGGTGCGCTACTGGCGCCGCTTCGTGCCGCCGATCGTGTCCGCCGTGGTGGTCACCTCGATCGGCTTCTCGCTGCTCTCCGTGGGTGCCGAGTCGTTCGGCGGTGGATCGGGCGCCGAGGATTTCGGCAGCTGGCAAAACCTGCTCCTCGCGTGCGTATCCCTGGTGAGCTGCCTGGCGTTCCAGTGCCTCGCCAAGGGCACCAAGAAGCAGCTCTCGGTGCTCTTCGGCCTGGTGGTGGGCTACGTGCTCGCGCTGCTTCTGGGCAAGGTCGACCTCAGCGCCTTCTCGGGCCTGGCGATCGTGTCCATCCCGCAGGTCATGCCCTTCGCACCGGAGTTCGACCTCGGCGCGATCATCTCGCTGGGACTGCTGTACCTGGTGAGCTCCGTCGAGGTCATGGGCAACACCACCGCGCTTGCCAAGGTCGGCTTCGACCGCGAGCCCACCGACCGCGAGCTCTCCGGTGCCATCACGGCGGACGGCGTGGTGTCCTCGGTCGCCGGCGTCTTCGGCTGCCTGCCCATCACCTCGTTCGCGCAAAACGTGGGCCTCGTCGCTATGACGCGCGTCGTCAACCGCCGTGTGATCGCCTGCGGCGGTGCGATCCTGATCGTGTCGGCGTTCGTGCCGGCGGTGGCGGCGGTCTTCAACTCGCTGCCCGAGGCGGTGCTCGGCGGCTGCACGGTCATGATGTTCGGCAACATCGTGCTCTCCGGCATGCAGATGATCGCCGAGGCGGGCTTCACGCAGCGCAACGTCACCATTGCGGCGCTCGCGCTCTCCGCGGGCATCGGCTTCACCCAGGTGCAGGGCGTGTTCGCGGCATTCCCCGAGATCGTGCAGTCCATCTTCGCCAGCAACTGCATCGCGATCGCGTTTGTGGTCGCCGTGGCGGCGAACTTCCTGCTCCCGCGCGACGAGGAGGCGGGAGAGCGGGCGGCTGAATAGCGGCGTCCCACTCAAGGGAAGCGGAGCGCACCGCATCGTGGTCGGACGAGGGCCTCTTCAGGGGAAGGGGCCCTCGCATTGCGTCAGATGCGGATGACGTCCGCCAGGCGCCAGGGGCCCGCGCCCAAGCCGTCGACGGCTTCGCCCGCATGCGTTTCATCGAATTCGTACACGCAGGTGGTGAGGTTGGTCCAACCCTCCCTGAGAACGGCCGCGGCGCCTTCCATCGCCACGACACCGCGCAGGAAGTTGAAGTTCGCCCCGCCGTGGCCCACCGCAAGCAGGTGCGACCCCTCGGGCTGGTCGCGCATCAGCTGCGTGAGCGTCGCGTTCATGCGGTCGCGCACGTCATCGGTCGCCTCGCCGCCGAATTGCACGTAGTAGGTGCGGGCGTGCTCGGCGCCGTGAGCGGCGAGGAAGTCCTGCTGCGCCTCCAGCTCGCCGTAGAACACCTCGCGGATGCCCTTGAGGCGACGGTAGGGGAGCGTCTCGCATCCCATCTCGCCCAAGATGAGCTCGAGCGTGTCGGCGGCGCGCTCGGCGGTCGAGCATGCGGCGGAGTCGAGGTGCACGCCGCGCTCGGCGAGGATGCGCCCGAGCGAGCGCGCCTGCTCGCGGCCGAGCTCGGTCAAAGGCGAGTCGCACCAGCCCTGCATGCGGTGCTGGCGGTTGAACATCGTCTCGCCGTGCCGGGTGAGGTAAAGGGTCTTCATATGCGCTTGCCTTTCAGGTGCTTGAAGCGGCAAGGGATGATGGCGCGAGTCAGCCGGCATAATGCGCCAGGCACATGCCGATGAAGTCGCGCATCTCGGTCCGAAAGTCTACGGTGCGGCGTTCGAGCCCGACGAGCTCGATGGCTTCTGCTACGCGGGGATTCTCCTGGCACCAGCCGGTAACGCCGACGGCGTGGCAGTACACGGCATAGAGCATCTGCGCCATACGGGCGGGATCGCAGCCGAGGTTCTGGGCAAAGCGCTCCGCGAGGGCGTCTTGCCCTGCGTAGTAGCGCACCTTGAAGGCGGCGAGGCGCTCGAGCGCGCAGTTGGTCTCGATGATCGTCATGAGGAGGTCGCCGTAGCGGAAGTAATCGCGATGGCTCACCACCTGCTCGCACCAGACTTCTGCGAGCACGGCGGGCGAGAACGTGGAGCCCGCCGGATAGACCGTGAGCAGATCATTCTGGTAGGCCGCCATGGCGTCGCCGCAGAGCTCGAGGAAGATGTCCTCTTTGGACGTGACGTACTTATACAGCGCGGCGCGCGACCAGCCCAGACGCTCGGCGATAGCGGCGAGTGTTATCTCGTGGTAGGGGGTCTCGCTGAAGAGGTCGCGCGCGACCCGCTTGATCTCGGTCATGCGCTGCTCTTTTTGCACGTTGCTGCGCGCGCGAAGGAACTCTGCCATGGTTGCGGGGCTTTCTGACGGGTGCTTGGTGTTAGCTCCAGATAATACCATCGATATGCCAATAGTACAAATAGGTAAAGAAGAGTAGAAAAAGTTCTTTACAGGCTACGTAACGTAACGTAAATTATGGGCTGAGAAGTCAGATCGGTGTCGGTTTCAATCGAGTGGGAGGAGAGAAATGAAGATCGTCATCTTGCAGGGAAGTCCCAACCGCGACGGGTCGACGGCGCTGCTTGTGGAGGAGTTCAGCCGTGGCGCCCGCGAGGCGGGGCACCGCGTTGAGCGCATCGATGTGGCGCATGAGGAGGTTCATCCCTGTGCGGGCTGCGTCGCCTGCGGCTACGGCGCGCGCCCGTGCGTCCAGAAGGATGCGATGCGCGGCATCTTGCAGGCGATCCTGGCGGCGGACATGGTGGTCTTCGCAACGCCGCTCTACTATTACGGCATGACGGCGCAGTTAAAATGCGTTATCGACCGGTTCTGCTCCGAGAGCTCCGCTATCGACGCACGCCGTCTCAAGGCCGCGCTCATCGCCGTCGCATGGAACGCCGACGACTGGACGTTCGATGCGCTCGAGGCGCATTACGAGACGCTCTGCCGCTACCTGGACATGACCGACTGCGGGCGAGTTCTGGGTTGCGGCTGCGGTACGCCCTCCATGACGCGCGCGACCGATGCCCCGCAGCGCGCTTTCGAACTTGGGTGCTCGCTGCGGTAGCGTTCGTCGGATTGGATCAGATGCGCTGCGGGCGCGATGGGAAGATTGATCATGAGGAGAAAACCGATTACCAAGGGGCATCGATTCCTATGAGATATAAGCAATGGTAAGAGTTGTTTTCGCGGCTTACTATCGAATACAACCAACAGGGCATTGCGTGGATGTTGGAAGGGGCGGACGTATGGGCAAGACGTTGGTGGCATATTTCTCCGCAAGCGGCGTGACGGCGCGCATGGCGCGCGAGGTCGCGGACGCGACGGGTGCGGACCTGTTCGAGATCGCGCCCGCCGAACCGTACACGTCGGCGGACCTCAACTGGAACAACAAGCAGAGCCGCAGCTCGCGTGAGATGGCGGACGAGTCCTGCCGTCCTGAGATCGCGGGCGCGCTGCCGGGGCTCTCCGGCTACGATGCGGTGTTCGTCGGCTTTCCCATCTGGTGGTACGTGGAGCCGCGCATCGTGGACACGTTCTTGGATGCGGCGGATCTTGCGGGCAAGGCGGTCGTCCCCTTCGCCACCTCGGGCGGAAGCGGCATCGGCGGCGCCGAGAAGCACATGGGCTCCCTTCGCCCGGACGCCGTGTGGAAGCCGGGCAAGCTTCTCAACGGCGGCGGCATCGCCGCCTGGGCACAGGGCGCGCTTGCGTAGCGGCGTATGGAACGTCGTTTCGGCGGTGTCGCGTAGCATCAAGGGCGATATCGAGGACGGCCGATCGGACGGGTGAAGAAAGGCCGCGACGGGGCGAGCCCCGTGCGACGTGAGAAAGGATGAGGACATGGCAGACATGAAGTACGCGAAGCTGGGCCATTCGGGCATCGAGGTCTCGCGTCTGTGCCTGGGCGGCATGAGCTTCGGGCGCGTGCAAGAGGGCGTCGGGCACCAGTGGCTCATCGACCAGGAGGGCACCACGGCCGTCATCAAGCGCGCTCTCGACCTCGGCATCAACTTCATCGACACCGCCAACTGCTATGCGGCGGGCACGAGCGAGGAGTATATCGGACGGGCCCTGCGCGACTTGGGCGTGAAGCGCGAGGACGTGGTGCTCGCCAGCAAAGTCTACTTCAACGAGGGTCGTCTCTCGTCGGCCGCCATCGAGCGCGAGATCGAAGGCACGCTTCGTCGCCTGGGCACGGACTATCTGGACCTCTACATCATCCACCGCTTTGATTACGACACGCCGATCGAAGAGACCATGGAGGCGCTCGACAAGCTGGTGCGTGCGGGCAAGGTGCGCGCCCTGGGCGCGAGCGCCATGTACGCCTACCAGCTGCACAACATGCAGGTTGCAGCCGAGCAGAACGGCTGGACCCCGTTCACCAGCATGCAGTGCCATTACAACCTGCTCTACCGCGAGGACGAACGCGAGATGATCCCCGTGTGCCGCCAGTACGACATGGCGCTCACGCCCTACAGCCCGCTCGCATCGGGCCATCTGTGCCGTCCCACCTGGGACAGCGCGTCCAAGCGCTCCGCCACCGACACCACCATGAAGGGCAAGTACGACGCCGACCGCGAGCGCGACATGCCGATCGTGACGCGCGTGGCCGAGCTCGCCGAGCGCCACGGCGTCCCCATGGCGCACATCGCGCTCGCCTGGCATTGGGCGCGCGGGGTGGAGAGCCCGCTCGTGGGCTGCTCGCGCCCCGAACGCGTGGACGACAACGTCGCCGCGCTCGATGTGACGCTCACCGCCGACGAGGTCTCCTACTTGGAGGAACCTTATGTGGCGCACGAGCTGGTGGGCCCGTTGGCGCGTCCAGGCGAGAAGCCGCTCGCTGGCACCAACGATCCCAACAAGAAATAACCGGCGGCACCCTGTTGACCTGAAGCGCGCTTCAAGGAATACAGTCGATATGACGAGCGGGGCGCTCGCCTTCCGGTGATTGGAGGCTCATATGGCGGCAACGGTCTATTTCACGCGCGACATCACGCCCGAGAACGTGGTCGAGCTCTATCGCAAGCTGGGGGTGGAGCTCCCCGGCAAGGTGGCGGTCAAGGTCCATTCCGGCGAGGAGGGCAACCAGAACTACCTCACCCCGGAGTTCTGGAAGCCGATGGTGGAGGAGGTCTCCGGTACCATCGTGGAATGCAACACCGCCTACGGCGACGCGTCAGGCGGCGTGCGCGACCACACCGAGGCGCACTGGAAGCTCATGGAGGACCATGGTTGGACCCGCTATTTCGATGTGGACATCATGGACGCCGAGGGACCTGATGTGGTCTGGCCCGTGGAGGGCGGCTTCCAGCTCAAAGAGAACCACGTGGGCAAGAACATCCTGAACTACGATTCGATGCTTGTGCTCGCGCACTTCAAGGGGCATCCCATGGGCGGTTACGGCGGCGCGCTGAAGCAGCTCGCCATCGGCTGCGCGAGCCGCGCCGGCAAGGCGCTCATCCATTCCGCCGGCGCTTCCGATGACCGCTACGAGTGCTGGAACAAGCATGCGAGCAAGAGCGCCTTCCCCGAGGCCATGGCCGATGCGGCGATGACCGTCCACGAGCACTTCGCCGGCAAGATCGCCTATGTGAACGTCATGGCGAACCTCTCGGTCGATTGCGACTGCTGCGCCGTTGCCGAGGACCCCTGCATGGCGGATATCGGCATCCTGGCATCGACCGATCCCGTGGCCATCGACCAGGCCTGCATGGACCTGATCATGGGGTCCGAGGACCCCGGCGTCGGGCACTTCCTTGAGCGGGTGGTCGGCCGCAACGGCATCCACACCATCGCGGCCGCGGCCCAGCTGGGCTTCGGCACCCGCGATTACCGGATTGTGGAAGTGAGGTAAGCCCTAAGGGCATTGCCATGCCGCGATAGCGCGCGGGCCGACAAGCTGCCGACCCGCGCGCTCCTTGTTTCCGTCGCTTGGCTGCTCAGAGAAACCGGGTCATATACCGAAACCCGCACTTTTTGAGAACATCGTGCCGGCTGTTCATACTTCGGGGGTCTCGACGTCGCGCAGGTGCTCCAGGAACAGGCGCACCGCGTTGGTGTGAGCCTGGCCGCGCTTCCAGGCGATGTCGACGGTGGAGACGAGCGGCGGGAAGAGCAGACGGCAGGCAAGGTCCGAGCTGCCGTTGGCGAGGGCCTCGCCGTTCACGCTGAGCGCGCGGCCCATTCCCTCGCGCACCAGGTGCACGCCGTTCAGCAGCAGGTTGATCGTGGCGGCGACCTCGAGGTCATCGGCATATTCGCCCAGCCAGGAGGCGATCGCACCGGTGGGCTCGCCGTCTTTCAGGTAGCGCGTGGGCATGATGACGGGAGCGTCCAGCAGGTCGGCGGGCGAGACGAGCTCGTGCTCGGCGAGCGGGTCGTCCGCGCGCATGAGCACGCCCCAGGCGTCGGTGACCTTGAGGCGCAGATGCGCGAAGCGTTCCACCTCGGCATAGGAGAGAAAGACCGCGAAGTCGTCGAGCCCCCGCTCGAGGCGCTCGGCGACATCGGTCGCGTTGCCGCTGTGCAGATGGAACCGGACATCGGGGTAGCGGTCGCGAAAGGTCTTGATGTGATGGGCGACCACGCGCATGCTGTCGCTCTCGCCTGCGCCGATATGGATGTCCCCAGCGACGATCGCGTCATCGCGCGTGAGGTCCGCCTCGGTCTGATCGGCGAGCGCGATGATCTCTTCGGCTCGGCGACGGAGGTAGAGCCCCTCCTCGGTGGGCACCACGGCCCTGCTGCGACGCTCCAGCAGCGTGCAGCCGAGCTCGCGTTCAAGCTGGGCGATCTGGCGCGAGAGCGCCGGTTGTGTCACATGCAGCTCCGCCGCGGCGCGCGACATCGTACCCGCCTCGCACACGGCGAGAAAATAACGAAGCACCCGGAGCTCCATACTCGCCTCCTATAATCTGAACTCATAGCACATTATAAATTATAAGCAATAGTATTTTATCGCGTGCACCGCGATACTGGAATCACGGCAAGGGCGGATCGCAGATGCGATCGTCCGCCGCAGGTGACGTCCGGTTTCGTAGGGGAGGTTTCGGTGAGCGAGCGCATCGTCATGCATTTCGAAGACGCTGCGGTCGCCCTCGAGCTCGTCGAGGGCGAGGCCTCGCGGGCCCTCCTTGCGCGGTTGCCCCTCGTGCTGCGCATGGCGTGCGGCGGCATCGGCGTGTGCGGGCAGCTTCCCTTCGAGCTCCCGCACGATGACGCGGGCATGCATGCCGGCTGGAGCGACGGCGACGTCAACTACAGCCCCGCAGGCGGCTGGCTCGCGCTGTTCTTCGACGACGAGGAGAACTCGGCGCGCTACGGAAGCCAGCTCACCCTGGGGCGCATCGAGGGCCCGCTCGATACCGTGCGGTCGCTCTCCGGGGTTTTCGACGTTCTCATCGAACGGGCTTAGCGGGTTTCGCCCACCCGGCCGATGGCTTGGCGGGCAGGAGGGAAAGGGGTCTCGATGGTCGATATCATCGGCGTCTTGGGAAGCATGTTCTCGCTCATCATCGTCACGATCTTGGGCTACATCGCCGCGAAGGCGGACTACATCACCGCCGAGATCAGGCCCAAGATCTCGAACCTCATCTTCAACATCACCCTGCCCTGCACCATCCTGGCCTCGGTGGGCGAGGTCGACGCCTCGACCGGCGCCGACGCCATCATGTGGTCGCTCATCTTGGGCGTCGCGATGTTCTTCGTGATGCTTCTGGGGTCGGTTATCGCTGTGGCTATCCTGCGCGTTCCGGTAAACCAGCGCTCGCTCTACCTGTTCCAGGGGATTCTCACCAACACGGGCTTCATCGGCTTCGCCGTGCTCGAGTCCATCTTCGGCGGTCCGAGCGTCTTTTTGGGATCGATCTTCATCGCGTTCGGCAACGTGTTCCTCTACAGCATCGGCATCGCGATCCTCACCTCGGGCGGCACGGGCGGCAAGCGCAAGCGCACGGTCGGCGAGGCCCTGCGGGATGCGTTCAAGAACATGCTCAACGTCCCCCTCGTGGTGAGCCTTATCGCCATGGTCGCGTTCTTCGCGAACATCCCCATCCCCTCGCCCATCATGCAGGCGGCAGATATGGCCGGCAGCATCACCGCACCGCTCGCCATGATGCTCGTGGGCCTCTCGATCGCCGACGCCAACCTGCGCGAGGTCCTCTCCGAGTGGCGCCTGTGGGGCTTCACCGCGATCCGCTTTTTGGCGGTGCCGCTCGCGACCTACGTGCTGCTCGCGCCGGTCGTCCCCTCCGAGCTCGCTCTCGGCGTCTTCATCGTCATGCTCGCCATGCCCACCGGCTCCATGGCTGGCCCCATCGCGGCCACCTATGGGCAGGACGGCAACCTGCCGGCGCGCGGCACGATCGTCTCGACGATTGCGAGCTTCGCGATCGTTCCCGTGATCATGGTGGCGATGACGATGTTCTAGCCGGCGATGCGCCGATGCGGGGCCGCGTGTCCGCGCTTGCGCGGGAGTGCGCTCCAGGATGCAAGATGGGCGCACGGTATCTGGTATGCAGGGTATGCCGGGACCTTCGAAAACCGGCGGAAACAGGAGTGTAAGATGGCAGTGAAGCAGACCGCGGGTCGCAACCAGCTGGGTGTCGTGGCGCCCAAATTCGCCGAGCTCAACGATGACGTGCTCTTCGGCGAGGTCTGGGCACGCGAGGACAAGCTGAGCCCGAAGATGCGCTCGATCGTGACCGTGGTGACGCTGGTCGCCAAGGGCATCTTCGACAGCTCGTTCGAGCATCACATGACCACGGCGAAAAACAACGGCGTGACCCGTGACGAGATGGCCGAGATCTTGACGCACGAGGCGTTCTATGCCGGCTGGCCCAACGCCTGGGCGGCCTTCCGGACGCTCCTCGCCGTCTACGGCAACGAGGCCGACGACGGTGCTGCCGCCGATTTCAAGCCGATGTTCGGCATGGGCGATCCCAACGATGCCTACGCCGCCTATTTCATCGGACAGTCCTACCTGAAGCCGCTCACCGGCGCGGACGACCCCATCCACATGTCCAACGTCACCTTCGAGCCGGGATGCCGCAACAACTGGCACGTGCACCATGGCGCCGGCCAGATCCTCATCGTGGTGGGCGGCCGCGGCTGGTACCAGGAATGGGGCAAGCCGGCCGTCGAGCTCGTGCCGGGCACCGTCATCAACATCCCGCCGGAGGTCAAGCACTGGCACGGCGCGGCGGCGGACAGCTGGATGTCGCACATCGCCTTCTCGGAGCCGGTGGAGGGCGCCACGAACGAGTGGCTCGAGCCGGTGGACGACGAGCAGTACGCGGCGGTGCGGTAAACACCTGGTAAACAGCGCGCGAAGAGTTCGCGAAGGAACGGCGAAGCGGGCAGGGCGGAGGTCCTGTCCGCTTTTTCGTGCGCTATAATCCCCGGTCGTTTGCATGACGATAGAAAGGTGGGCGCATGGCAGGGAAGGGCGGCATGACGGCGCGGGAGTGGCTTCCGCTCATCGGCCTCGCGTTCTCGGCGTTCATGATGAACACCTCCGAGTTCATGCCCATCGGCCTGCTCGTGGACATCGCGGCGGACTTCTCCATGACCGAGGCGGATGCCGGC
>CASFIQ010000167.1 GCA_949294785.1 uncultured Collinsella sp. | reverse complement strand
ATCAACATCATCAACTTCGCCTGCAACGCCTGCGCCGAGGAGTCCTACGTGGTCTCTAACCTCTGCCAGGGGTGCCTCGCGCACCCGTGCCGCGAGGTCTGCCCCAAGGGCGCCATCACGTTCGTGGACAAGAAGGCGTATATCGACCAGGAGAAGTGCATCAAGTGCGGGCGCTGCCAGAGCGTGTGCCCCTACACCGCCATCGTGCATCGCGAACGCCCGTGCGCCGCCGCCTGCGGCATGCACGCCATCGGCTCCGACGATCAGGGCCGCGCCGTCATCGATTACGAGAAGTGCGTCTCGTGCGGGCAGTGCCTGGTTTCGTGCCCCTTCGGCGCCATCGCGGACAAGAGCCAGATCTTCCAGGTCATCCAGGCGATCCGCGCCGGCGAGGAGCTCATCGCCGCCGTGGCGCCCAGCTTCGTGGGGCAGTTCGGCGGCCGCGGCAACGTGGACAAGCTGCGCGCCGCGTTCAAGGCGCTCGGGTTCGCCGGCATGGAGGAGGTCGCCATCGGCGCGGACCTCTGCGCGGTGCAGGAGGCGGGCTACTTCCTGGAGGAGGTCCCCGCGAAGATCCCCTTCATGGCGACGAGCTGCTGCCCGGCGTGGTCGGTCATGGCCAAGAAGGAGTTCCCCGAGTTCGCGGAATGCGTCTCCATGGCGCTCACGCCCATGGTGCTCACCGCGCGCCTGCTGCGCGAGCGGCACCCCGCGGCCAAGATCGTCTTCGTGGGGCCGTGCGCCGCGAAGAAGCTCGAGGCCATGCGGCGCAGCGTGAAGAGCGAGGTCGACTTCGTGCTCACCTTCGAGGAGATGGCGGGCATGATGGAGGCGAAGGGCATCGAGTACGCCAAGCTCAAAGGCGATGGCTCGACCGATTTCGAGGTCGCCTCCGCGGACGGGCGCGCGTTCGCCGTGGCGGGCGGTGTGGCGAAGGCGGTGGTTGACGCCATCCATCGCGACCATCCCGATCTCGAGGTCAAGGTGGAGGCGGCAGAGGGGCTCGAGAACTGCCGCCGCATGATGAAGCAGGCGGTGAAGGGTAAGTTCGACGGCTATCTGCTCGAGGGCATGGCGTGCCCAGGCGGCTGCGTGGCGGGCGCCGGCACCATCCAGGCGGTGGCGAAGTCCGCCGCGCAGGTCAAAGCCTATGCGAAGAAGTCGCCCTACAAGATCGCCAACGAGAACATGTACAACGAGTACCTCGATGTGCTCGAGCGCGCCGAGGACGGTATCCGACCCGAGGACGCGGTCGCCGAGACGCTCGCCGCGCAGCGTCCCGCGGGGCAGGACGGATAAGGTTGCGATCCGGGGCGGCGGAGCGCCGACGGTAGAAGGCGCCGCTCCGGCGGTTAGGATGAAATGATCGGATGAGGAGGAGACCATGAAACTGATCGTCGAGCCCACCACCGAGGCCATGAGCGAGAGCGCCCTGCACATCCTGCTCGGTGCGATGATGCAGGACAAGCAGGTGAACGTCTCGCTCACCTCGGGCGTGAGCCCCGAGTTGCTCTACCAGATGATGGCGCCCGCGGTGCGCGACAAGCCGCAGTTCGCCGATATCCAGTACTGGCTTTTCGACGAGGCCCCGCGCGACGACGGCAGCCACGGCCCCAACTGGGATGCGATGCAGGATCTCTTCTTCCGTGCGGCGAACATCCCCGACGAGCGCATCCATGTCATCGATCACGACAACTGGGAGACCTACGACTGGCAGATCCGCGAGGCGGGCGGCCTGGACGTCATGGTGATCGGTCTCGGGTGGGACGGGCATTTCTGCTCCAACTGCCCGCGCGTGACCCCGATGGACAGCTATACCTACGGGGTGCTGTGGGAGGACAAGCGCAAGGCCAACCCCACCTATCCGGCGCGCACCGGCATGCCGTGGAGCTTCACCATGGGACCCAAGAGCCTCATGCGCGTGAAGCACCTGGTGATGATCGTGAACGGCAAGAAGAAGGCGGGCATCCTGAAGCAGGTGCTCGAGTCGCCGATCACCGATGAGCTCCCCGCGACCGTGCTGAAGCTCCATCCCAACTTCACCCTCATCGCCGATGCGGATGCCGCCTCGGAGCTCGATCTGGAGAAGCTCCCGAAGCATCGCATCTGATCGGCATCGCATCCGATCGGCCTCAATACAGCCGCTCATCCACCCAGGCGCGCAGGTGCCCGTCCATGCGGTTCATGAGATGGGCCGTCGCGCGGTCGGTGAAGGGCCGCACGATGCCGAAGGGATGTTCGAACGGTTCGAAGAGAAAGCCCTGATCGAGCGCAATCTCGAGGCTCGCGGGGTAGACGAGCTCGTAGGCGAAGCAGGCGAGCCCCACCAGGTAGTCCGCGGGCGTGGAGCGCTCCGAGCGCTCCACGCAGCGATGCGCGAAGAAGGCATCCTCCGCGGCAGGCGATATCGCTGAGGCGAGGAGCTCGTCCTCGGTTACGCAAAGAACCGTCTCGACGTTGTCGGTGCAGGTGACACGCAGGATATCGATCTTGTCGGCATCGCGGATCACATCGCATACGGCGCGCGTGCGCGCATCGAGATCGCCGGGCAACCGGAACGCGCTATGGTATCCCACCGCAGCGCGCACGAGCGAGCCGAGCTCGGAGTTGCTTGCCGCCTCTCCGATGAACGCACGGAGCGCACCCGTCTTGCGCGCATGTTCGCAAAAGGCGGCGTCGTCTGCGCGCGGGACGGGTACGACGTTCACCACGGCAGGGTCATCCAGGTGCGCAGCTCCCTCGAAGAGCACGTCGATGCCGATGGCGGCATGGTCCGCCGAATCGCCGTCGCGGAAGGTGTCCCAGCGGCGCAGCTGCTCGAAGCGACCGATATCGTGCAGGAGCCCCGCAAGCCAGCATACGTCGGCGCCCGCGGGCGTGAAGCCGGACTCGCGCGCGATGCGGTCGGCGAGCTCGGCCACGCGCAGCGTGTGCTCGACCTTGAGTGCGACGCGCGGGTTGTGCGCGTCATAGGGGGCCACGTAGGCGTCGAACGCCGCCCGCGCCCGCGCGCGGTCGATTGGCAACGATGTCAAAGCACTCCATCCCTATTCTCGGTAAAGGGCAGATCGGTACGTTCTTTTTCAGTTTAACGCCAATGCCGTCGCACGGCGATTCGACGTTACGCGTTCGGCATGGCGTTCATGGTGCCCGCGAACACGGGGACTCCCACCTGGGTGTCGATGATGAGGTAGGCGAAGGGGCGGTCGAGGATGACCTCGTAGACCACCGGTTCGTCCAAGGGCGCCGCAGCGCCCGCCTCCATGCCGATGGAGGTTGCCGCGGCGGCGCGGGTGCCCTCCTCGTTCACGTCGATGAAGGTCCTGTGCAGCACCTGGCCTATGCAGAGCGGGCCCGTCTCATCGGTGCCCATGGGGGTGAAGTCGGCGCGCTCGGGGTCGAACGCCTCATTGATGCCGAGTGCGCGCAGGACGTCGGTGAGTTCGGCGCCGTACTCGAGCTTGAATTTGGGCAGGCCCGCTTCCGCCTCGGCGTTCGCGATCGGGTCGAGCAGCGCTTCGAGTGCGGGGCCGTCAAGGGAGGCGACGGCATCGGCGAGCGGAACGCCCTCGCGCGGCAGCAGCCCCACGAACGCGTAGCGATAGTCGGCATACGGCTTCACGAAGCCCTGGAACCGGTCGTTCTCCAGGTAGGTACCCTCGTGCGAGCGCATCATCCGAATCTTCTGCTCGCCACCGTCATCGCAGGTGAAGACGTCGTCCTCGACATCGCCGTCTTCGTAGGGATCCTCCCAGGCATCCTCGAAGGCGAGTGCGTTGATAAGGTAGAGGCGCGCCTTGTCGGGAATCTCGCTGACGAGCCGCTTGATCATATGGGAGGTGTGCTCACCCACCCAGGTGTTGATGTCATCGACCGTGGTCGCGTCGAAGGGAGCCGAGAACACGCTCGCGTCGAGCTCGTTCGCGCAGGCGGCGAGGTAGTCGTCGCGAACCTCGAGCGTGTCGGTATCGCGTATCCAGATGGAGTTGGCCAGGTGGAGCGGCATCGCCGCGTCGTCTTCGCCTCCGTCGCCGTCCAGGGCGCCGAGCCCGGTGTCCCACAAGTCGCCGGTGTCGAGGTAGCGCGCATAGGCGCCCAGATAGGCGTTGAGCGCATCCGTGTCGAGCCCTGTTACGGCGGCGAGCTCGTCGAGCGTGGTGCCCGCGGCACCGTTTTGCGCGAGCGCGAGCGCGAAGAGGATCGAGAGCGGCGAGATGAAGGTGTTGGCGCGTGCGTCTTGCGCGGTATCCGCCTGCGAGCAGGTGCGGAGCAGGTTCGCCGCGAGCGCGTACGAAGCCGCCCGGGTCCGCTCGTCCGTCAGGATGGTGCGCACATCCTCGCCTGCGATCGAGAAGGATGCGGCCTCGCGTGCGGGCGCGGTGAGGTCGGTCGCGGTGAGCGCGAGCGCGTCGTCTTCGTCGCTGCACCCGGCGAGCGCCGCCGGTGCGACCGCGGCGGCGCCCAGAAGCGCGGCGAGCTGCAGGGCCGAGCGCCGGGGGATGGCAGGGGTGACGGGGTCGTTCACGGTCATAGCGGCCTCCTTCGGGTCGACATGCGCTTGCAGCTATTGTACTCATAGCGATAGGGTGGGCCCGTGCCCTGCCTGCTGTTTAGGGGGGGCGTGATGGGTATTCTTCCCTATGAGGACCGCGTATCGCTTGGAAGGAAGCGCGCCATGATTCCCCAGATCGTCCTTCTGGTCTCCGTTGCCGCCGTGATAATCGGCGGGGCATGCGCGTTCCGGGGTCGGTTCCCCCGATCCGCCCTTGCCGCTCAGGGAATGCTATGCGCAGCGGCCCCTGTGCTTATCCTGCTCGACCTCAATCGCATGGCGCAAACAGGCGATACGCAGGGGATGATTGACGTGCTGCCCGCATGGCTCTGGGGTTGCATCGCGCTTTTCGCCATCATCGCGGCGCTAGATGTCGCGGCGATCGTTCGCGAGCGCCGGGGGCGGCGGTAACCGGTTGCCTTCTTGCGCGCGCAATCGTATTGTCCGAGCCGTGCACCCGAGCTGAACGGCTCAGCGAAGCTGAACGGCGGCCAGGGCGGTCGCGATGATCGCCCCAAGCAAAAACGCGAGCGCCGCGCCGCCGCCCGGTACGAGCGCCGCAGCGCCGGCAATCGCGATGGCGACGAGCGCAGTCGCGGACTCGCAGGTGAGGCGCATACGCCCGGATGACCGGTCGGCGGCGTCGAGGGCGCCGATGCAGGCGAGCGCGATGTCGAGTGCGAGGGCGCGCACGGTGAAATCGGCGGCTTCGCCGGCAGGGGCGCCCAGCGCCCCCATGCAAGCGCCGACGATTGCCGAGAAAAGGGCGGCGACGGCAAAAGCTGGTAGCACGTCGAAGGCGAACAGTGCCGGCGTCGGCACGGGAAGATGATCGCGCACGAAGCGGTTTCGCTCGTCCGCGATGAAAACACGGGCGAGCGCGCGGGGCGCATCCACGCTGTTCAGGGCGATGAGAATCCAACCGGCGACGCCGAGCACCCGACCGCCCGTCGCTCCCCCGAGCATGCCGAGCTCGGCGCTCGTTTCCGCCAGCGCACCGGAGAGCAGCAACGCGCCCAGCGGTGCCACGATGGCGCCGGCGGCGATCAGCCCGGGCAGCGCCTCGTAGCGCCTGAGGAGCGAGACCGATGAACGCGCGAGCACGGCGAGGACCCCCTGTGCGCGCGGCATGGGGATGCGCGGCGCACCGTGCGGGGTACGGCGGCTCCTCAGGAGGGCCCGGTACGCCTTGGGGTTGAAGACCGCCATGCGCCGCACGGCGTACAGCGAGACATCCGCCGCGCCCTCGCGCATGAGTGTGACGGGAGGAAGGATGCGGGCCATAGCGAAGGAAAGGAACAGCGCGGCGAGCGCGAGGCATGCCGCGAACACGACCGGCGCCATTCCGCCCTCTCGGAGGGCGCCCGCCGCAAGCTGATAGCGGGGGAGCGCGAGCGTTGAGAGGACGATGAGGAAGGTCCCCGCGGCGAACGCGCCGAGCGCCAGCGGCAGGCGGCGTACGCGGCCGAGACGCATGCGAACAAGGCCCACGGCCCATGCAAGCCCATACGCCGCGACACCCGCGAGCCCCAGGGTCGTGGCATAGGGCAGGCAGGCCTCGATTCGGGCGGCGCCCCCGGTCAACGAGTCCGCGAACGCGGCGATGAGGTAGCCGGTGCAACCGAAGGCGAGCAGCCGAACGATGGCCCGCTTCGCGAGCTCGAGGGTGCTCCAAGCGGCGACGGAGACGGGCAGCTGCGCAAGCCAGGCGGCATCGGGCGGCGTCGGCGTCCAGGGGGCGCGCCATGCGGCGCGGACGGACCAGAGCGCGGCGGCGCATGCAGGAAAACCGAGCCCGCTTCCAACGCACATATGCGCGATATCCGTTGCGAGGGCGGCGGCCTCGGGACTTGCGGCCTGCGCCGCACCGGTGACGAGCCCGAGCAGCCAGAGCCAGCACGCGCCGATCGCTGCACCCGCGATCACAACGAGGTAGACGAGATAGATGCGCTCGACGACGTCGTTCGCGTCATCGAGGTCGGCTCCTGCCGCCCAGAGCCAGAAGTTGAGCTCGGCGCGCAGGTGCTTGGCCTCGAGCCAGAAAAGGGTCGCCAGTCCGGTAAACATGGCCGCTCCGCTATCTTGCAACGCCTGGGGCATCGTCGCGAACACCGCCGCCGTTCAAAGGCCCGCGCCGGCTGTCGCATGCAGCAAGGCGCCCTCCTTCGAGCTTGAGCACGCATGCCGGCCTGATTTTCTCGAGCTCGTGATGACAGCTCATGAGGACCGCGCAGCCCGTATCGGCAATATGAGAGATCTCATCCTCCAAGATCGCCGCGGAGCCGGGGTCGAGCGGCCCGGTCGGCTCATCGAGCAGCAGGCAGGCGGGTTTAAGCGCCAGTGCGAGCGCGCACGCGAGCTTCTGGCGCATACCGCGAGAGAAGGTCTGGGGGTACTGGTCGCAATAGGACGCGATGCCGAAGCGCTCGAGCAGCCGGTCCGCCTCGTCCCAGCGCGCATCATCCCAGCGGTTGGCGCGGCCGAGCAGCTCGACGTGCTCATAGGCGGTGAGGTCGTCGTAGAAGGCGGGGACATCGGCGACGAAAGCCATGCGGCTGCGTTGGGCGGGCTTCAGCTTTTCGAGCGGCGTGCCCTCGAAGGCAATCTCGCCGGAGCGTAGGCGCTCCCAGCTGGCGAGGCAGCGCAGAAGCGTCGATTTGCCGGCGCCGTTCTCACCGATCAGTACCGTCACCTCGCCCGCATCGAGTGAGAGCGAGACATGCTCCCACACGTTGGTGCGGCCGTAGCCAAACGAGATGTCGCGCGCTTCGAGGATGCCCATCTCCGTCCTTTCTACGCGCTAGAGGATGGCGTTCCTGCATGTCGCGACGAGGTCAGGAAGATCCGTCTGTATAGCATCCCAAACGAAATCAAAACCAAACCGCCATAGGGATGGGCGATTTTGCTGCGCATCTTTGCGACGTCTTGCCAGGGATATGACGGGTCGATTTCGATGAAGACGCTCGTATACTCGCTCACGAGTTCGCAGATGCGAAGCATTGGCATGGTGAGCAAATCTTGGTATTCGGTGGAGCGCGAGTATGAGTCCTTGGTGATGCCGTTGTCTGCAATGCGGCGCTCTATCATCTCGGCATTGCGAATCACTTCGGAGATGATGAACGTCTTTGCATTTTCAGGAACGGTGCGCTCACGCCTCATAGAGCGTCACTCCATCACGTTCATA
>CASFIQ010000166.1 GCA_949294785.1 uncultured Collinsella sp. | reverse complement strand
CGCCGACAAGGATGGTGGCCCGCGCCCCGCAGCCCGCGAGCTCGGGTCTCAACCGGTAGGAGCTGTTCGCCCGCATGAAGGCGATCATGTCCCGCTTTGATATGGCGCAGCTGTCACGGTAATAGGACTCGTAGAGCTCCTTGGGGAGATGGAGGCTCGCGAACTGCGCCCGCGAGAACCAGGGACGCCGCACGAGCGGGTAGCTCAGGGCGACGGCGGGCGCGACGAGGGCGCGGGCGGCGCGCATGGGGAGCACGAGCGCGCTCTCGATGACGGCGCGCCCCGCGATCCGCGGCCGCCGCGCGAGAGCGTCGAGGGCGACCTGCGCCCCGAGGGAGACGCCGCCGAGCGCGTCGACGCGCCCGCCGAGCTCGCGGTCGACGAGGGCGACGAGCTCGGAGGCGTTGTCCTCGATCGAGGTGAACGGGCGGTCCGAGCCGGCGTGCCCGTCGAGAACGGGGAGCACGACGCGGTACCCGTTGGCGGCGAGCAGGTCGGCGACGGCCCGGTAGTTCCACCACGAGAGGCCGCCCCCGTGCAGGAGCACCGCCGTCCGCGGGCCCGAGCCGATCGTGTGAGTGACCATCTTGATCCTTTCGACGGGGACATTGCCCGGGCGGCGCCGTTGGAGGCTCCCGCGAGCCTGGGCCGACGCATGGGCACACGGCTCTTCTCGTCCCGTGCGCCCCATTATACGGGCGGTGTGCGGGAGTTTTCCGCATCGGGGCCTCCGGGCGCTTTTCTCGGCATGAGACGCTTTGGAACACGGGGCGACGCTTCGCGCGGAGCGCCGGGAGGTTATCGACAAGTTCTCGCAGGATTGTGCAAGACCGCTGGTGGCAGTGCATGCGCGGTCGTTCTTTTCGTCCGCCGCGAAGGAGGCGCCGCGACCGTCGACCGGGCCACATGCGCCCCGGAAAGCCGCAGGTAGAGGCCACGTAAAGAACTCTTGACGCGCGTTTCTCGCCCCGCAGCGCCCGATGTCGGGACCCTTTGATGGTACGATTCCGCAAGATGTGCCATGGTCTGGCCCGTAAGTGGCCGCGCCGAGGAGGACGGAGGGAGAGCGGACATGGAGATTGGCGGGAGGATACGCGAGCTGCGCGCGGCGCACGCCATGTCGCAGGACGACCTCGCGGCGCGCGTGTACGTGAGCCGCCAGACGATCAGCCAGTGGCTCACCGTGACGCGGCTCACGTAGAGCCTCCGCGCGAGCTCGTCCTGGGAGAGCCCGAGCCGCTGCCGCTGCTCCCTGATCTGGTTGCCGATGTCCATGAACGCTTCCGTTTCCTCGCCGCCTTTCCGACACCTCCAACGTAGCCGAGAGGCGCACAAAGTGCAGTAAATAGTGGTTTACAAGCTGCATTACCTGCAATAATAAGCTACGACTATCCGAGCGTCTCAGAGGGGCTCACATGACCAAGACCCTGTACCTTATCGGCGGCCCCATGGGCGTAGGCAAGACCACCGTCTGCCGTGAGCTCAATCGGCTGCTACCCGCCTCCGTCATGCTCGACGGAGACTGGTGCTGGTGCGCCGACCCGTTCCAAGTGACAGAGGAAACCAAACGCATGGTGCTCGACAACATCTGTCACCTGCTCGGCAACTTCCTGCGCTGCAGCGCATACGACAACGTCATCCTCTGCTGGGTCATGAACGAGCGCGCAATCGTCGACAAGATCATCGGGCGGTTGCCCATCGAGGAATGCAGCGCCGAGGTCCGCGCCGTCTCCCTAATTGCGCACGAGGATGAGCTGCGCCGCCGCATCCAGGGAGACGTTCGCGCGGGCTTACGCGACGAAGAGGCGGTGGCGCGGTCGCTCTCCTACCTCCCACGCTATCGCGACCTTGGCACCGAGCTTGTGGACACCACCGGCCTCACACCACACGAGGTCGCCGCGCGTATCGCTAGGACGCGCGGGTAAATGCCTCGTCTTTAGAAGATTGAACACGGAGGCCTATGCCGAAAGCGCGGCCTCCAGCTCGTCGACGGTCACGAGCGCAGAGCCGTAGCACTTCTCGCAATGCTCCAGCGCGCCCTCCTGCGTGCCGCAGAGGAAGGTCATGGTGGCATCGGTCACCACGATCGAGTCGTAATTCAAGAAGTAGGCGTCGGCGAGCGTGTGCAGCACGCAGATGTTGGTGTCGGCGCCCACGGCGATGACGCAGGTGACGCCCAGCTCGCGGAGCGTCAGGTCAAGGTCCGTCTGGAAGAAGCCCGAGTAGCGGCGCTTGGGGATGACGATATCCGAGTCGGCGCGCTCGATCTCGGGGAAGATGCGCATGGCGCCGGCGATGCCGTGCTCGCCCCAAAGCTCAAGCTCTCGGTCGAGCCCGGGAACGTGCGCGTCGTTGCAGAAGATAACGGGGATGCCGGCAGCGTGGCAGGCGGCGACCGAGCGCGCCACAGCGGCGCGGTAGGCACCGGTCGTGGTCTCCGGGTCGTAGAGCGTATCATCGCCCGTCGCCTCGATGGCGTCGATGACCAGAAGCGCGGTGGTGTCCTTATCGATCTGCATAGCGGTTCCTCTCAAATTGCGCCGTCGCCAAAGCCGTATCGAGCAGTGAACCTGCCCGCGTTGACCAAAAACATGACGGGCAAGCCATCTCCATCATAGCGCCCCATGCCATCATCTTGATTCGAACTGCGGAAGAGACACCCTTTTAACCTCGCGGCCGCGCGCTTTGCATCCCCGCGAACGACATGTTCCCCAGAGATGCCGTAGCTCAAACCGCGCGCTTTCGCCAAAGCAGCGCGAGCCCGATGCCAGCCGCCACGAACACGATCGGTGCCAGCCGGATAAAGACCCACTCGAACGCATGGAACAGGACACCGGCGACCGCCACCTCGGGATCGGTGTAGTCCCACGCAAGATAGGGGCTCCCCAGTACCGTCAGCGCAACGACGCCCAAAACAACGAGCACCACGAGCACCGCAACGGCGCCAAAAGCCACCCTGCGCCGAGCGGCCTTACCGCGCGCGAGCTCAAAGGTGAGCGCCTCGAGTTTTTGGGCGAGCGCGCGAACATCGGGCTCCCCCGGCCCCTCGGCAGGCTCGCCCGCACACGCCTCCGCCGAAGCCTCGCTATCGCCAAGAAGCGCGCTCACAGAAACATCGAGCTCATGCGCCAACGATATGAGCAGGTCCGCGTCCGGCACCGACAGATTCCGCTCCCACTTCGACACCGTTTGCCGCACCACACACAGCCGCCCGGCGAGCTCCCTCTGGGAGAGCCCCCGCGATTCGCGCGCCGCCCTGATGTTCTCGCTCAGCATATCCGCCACCTCCAGATCTCGACAATGCCATCTCGACAATGCCCCGACCGCGCCTCAATCGGACGCCCCCATTGTCGTCGGGACGCGCCCGTTGCCGCAAGCAACGCGTGATAACATCCCATGGTATCGTTCGAAGACAAACGGCAGCCGCAAGAATGGGAGCCAACGTGACCGAGATACCTTGTGGTGAGCGCGATGCGCGCCTGATCGAAGCGCTCGTCGGCGTGTGGGAGGCGTCTGTCCGCGCGACGCACCTGTTCTTGTCCGATGCGGAAATCGAGTCCATCAAGGCGATGGTCCCCGGCGCGCTGGCGGAGGTTACCCATCTGGTCGTCGAGCATGACGAGGGCGGACGCCCCGTCGCCTTCATGGGTATCGCCGGGAGCGAGCTCGCGATGATCTTTATCGCGCCCGCCGCGCGGGGGCACGGCCTCGGTCGGAAGCTCGTCGAGCATGCCTTCGCGCACTACGGCGTCGACGAGGTGACCGTGAACGAGCAGAACCCGCAGGCACGGGGTTTCTACGAGCACATGGGATTCGTCGTCTCGCGCAGGTCCGAACTGGACGAGCAGGGCATGGCCTACCCCATCCTCTACATGAGACGAAACGCCGCAACCGGCCTCTAGCACGCGACGCACCACGCCCCCAGAGCCGCGTGACAAACGGTGACAAACGGGACAGGTTGTTTTGTCACAACGGCGCACCGCGTCGCGGCGCCGATTGCGGCACTGAATCATAGAAGCAAGCCGCACTCGATAGGAGGCCATCATGGCACGCAAACCCATCGCCGAGCTCTCGTTCTCGCAAATCTATCCGCTACTGGTGCAGAAAGCGGAGCGCAAAGGCCGCACGCGCGCGGAGGTAGACGCCGTCACCTGCTGGCTCACCGGCTACGACGAGGCGGGGCTCGCTCGCCAGCTCGAGCGCGACCTCACCTATAAAGAGTTTTTCGATGAGGCGCCGGCGCTGAACCCCGCCCGCACGCTCATCACCGGCAAGATCTGCGGCGTGGACGTGGCCGCGATCGAGGACCCCATAGAGCAGAACGCGCGCTACCTTGACAAGCTCGTCGACGAGCTCGCGCGCGGCCGTGCGCTGGAAAAGGTTCTCCGCGCGTGACAAACGGAACAGGTTGCACCGTCACGTTACGACGAATCTCTCGTGCACTTTATAAGAGCGGCCACGATGCGAGCCACCGCGTTTATGCAGATCACCTCCCGTAAACTGCGACTCTACTGACGGTCGAGGAAACTCAACTGGCGGTCGGTTGAGCGCGCGGGGCGCTCCCGGCACGATGAGGACGTCGGATATGATCACTGCGAAAGGACGACCATGACCAAGCAGACCTTTGGCGCCGCCATCTCAGCCCTCCGCAAGGAGAAGGGCATGACGCAGCTCGACCTCGCCCGGCAGATGGGCGTGACGGACAAGGCGGTAAGCAAATGGGAGCGCAATCTCTCGTTTCCCGATGTGGCATCGCTACCGAAGCTCGCGGAGGTGCTCGGCACCTCGGTGGACGAGCTGCTCGAGGTGAAGACCGCCGCTCAAGAGGAGCCGGCGGGGCGTAAGGTCCCCGCGCTCGTGGAGCTCGTCCTCAAGGCGGTCGCGCTCGCCATGGGCGTCGGCGTCGTCGCGCTCACCGTCATGGACGAGGTGGCGCCGAATGACGCGATCCGCCTGCTCGGCATCGGCCTCGCGTGTCTGGCGCTCGTTCAGCTGATGCACGCGGGTGACGAGTAGCGTTCGCGACGTTCCGGCATTCTCAGCCGAGAGATCCGGGTACGTTCATTGAACAGCATGATCACCGCAGGAGCTCCGCGAGGTTGCGTCGGAAGCGCTCGCGGTCCTCGTGCGTGAAGGCAGCCGGCCCCCGCGTGCGACCGCCCGCCCGGCGTACCTTCTTCTCCTCATGGCGGATGAAGAGGTCCATGTCGATCGTCTCCTTGGTGTAGACGCGCCCGCGCACGCCGATGGCCGCCGCGCCGCGGCCCAAGACCATGCTCGCGAGGCCGATGTCCTGCGTGACCACCACGTCGCCCGGCTGCAGGCGCTCCACGATGGCGAAATCCGCGCTGTCAGCGCCGACGGACACGTCGAGCACCTCGGCCCAGAAACCCGCATGCGTCGCGTCGCGGCCGCGGGCGTGCTCGGCGTCGCGCGGATCGTCCGACCGGATATGTCGCGCGAGGTTCTGCGTGGTGTTGCCCACGATGACCACGGGCACGCGGGCACGGCGCGCGCAGGCGAGCGCCTCGCGGGTGACCGGGCATGCGTCGGCATCTATGTAGAGCATATTCCTCAACCCCCCTCACGAGCCATCAGCACAGCGCACGCAATTTGCGGATGCCCACGTCGAAGCAATCGGCCATACGCTCCTGCGACGCTTCCGAGATGCCATCCGCCCGGGCAAATCGTCGCCAACCTGTCAGCACCCGTGCCATCTTCCGGGCGGTTTCCCGTGCATCGCCTTCGCCCACCCGGAAATACTCGGCGACGGAAAACGCCTGCTCGGGCTCAGCCTCGCGATTATCGAACGCGAGCCCCGTTGCGAGGTATTTCGGTTCGGAGCCCGGCGTGGGATTGACATCGAAGGCGGGAGAGAGCCTCCAACCGCGACCGCTTCTCAGGAAGCCGTGGTTACGCAGATGGTTATCCGTGTTGCCAACAACGCAGGAAAAGAGCGCGCGGCTCCAAAGCTCACGAAGGTCAGCGGTAGGGTCTGCCCCCTCAGTCTCGATGAACTCGACCAGCTCCAGATACGAATAGCGTCCACCATCCTCTCCCTGAACCGCGGTAAGACCGCTGATATACGGAACCCTCTCGCCTCCGCAACGGTCGAAACGCCGCATGATCAGAACCGCGCGGCCGCCCACGCGCACAAGCCTGGACGCGGGGACCGTGATGCCGCACTCCTCCATGAGCCTCAACGCAACGTGCTCCCATGCGCAGACATCATCGATCGCGCTCTCATCCGCTTTGGGGAACTTCGCGATGCAGAGGTTACCCGCCTCGTCGCGCACCGAGGCCTTCGGTCGCGCGCCACCGAGGCTCGATCCCGCCGCCAGCAAATCCCGCACATCCGCGTCCATGTCGGAAGCCGCGAGATCCGCCGACGCGAGTAGCGAGGGAATACTCGTCTCCCGCGGCACGCCTGACGCGACCGGTGACAAGGCGCGCCCGCCGGCGTCCCAGAACCTGAGCGCGCCCTGTCGGGCGATATCGTCGACTCCAACAAGCATATCGATCTCGAAGAGCGTCCTCGGCGTTCGCTCGTCCTCTCGCGCGCGCTGGCGCTCAGCGCGCAGCATCAGGTTTCTCCCCCAACGGTCGGGCATGCAGTCTCCGAAGGCGCGAAACTCCCGCAGGCCAGATGAATGGAAGGAACCGGGTCCCAGCGGCATGTCCGGAGCGAAAGCGAACGCCCGTTGGTTCTCGAGGTACGCCGGCGCGTATGAGAAGGTCGTCGTCTCATCTCCGTGGCGAACGTTCTGATAGAGCCGTCCTGCCAGCACGTCCTCACCATCAAGGGCAACCGTAACATCGATCTCCATGTCAGCCCCTTACCCGCAGCGGCGTATCTTCCTCTGCCCGAGCGCGACCGATGGGGGTGCGCAACGGGTCCGTTGCCTCCTCGATGTTTTGCAGCATGCCGAGAATACGGGCGACGCGCAGGAAGTTCTCCAGAGAGCCGGCGCCCTCGTTCATGAGACGGCGGACAGTGGGCACCGAGAGGTTGGCGCGTGCGGCAAGCAGATCGAGCGGGATGCGCTGCTGACGACGCGCGAGATCGAGGTTCGACGCGATGATTCGCATCGTCCGGGCCACCGGTATGGGTGTTTTTCCTGCCATGAGATTCCTAACACCAAGAAAGTTTACGTTTTTATATCTTATCAGAAACATTATTTTCTGTTACAGGCACATTGTACGTATAGGCCGAGAAAATACTTGCACTGTGTATAGGTGAGTAGAGACTGTAGCTCTCGGGTATACACACTAGGCCCGTCGGGAGGGGTCGTAGACGTCCGACACTTCCCGCGCCGCCAACGGGGACGCCCCGCGGCGGCACTCCCCTGCGGGGACGCCCAACGGGGCGCACAGGAAGGATACCGACTTGGACATCATCATCTCGACCTCGAGCGGCAA
>CASFIQ010000165.1 GCA_949294785.1 uncultured Collinsella sp. | reverse complement strand
CGTGCGCCGCCGCGCGCCGCACCGCGACGACGTCGCCGATGGCGGGCAGGACGCCCTCGTCTTTCTCTTTATTCTGCTTGGCGAACGCCACGGAGTGCTCCGCTCGAAACGTCGCCTCGGCTGTCGCCACGAGAGGAAAACCGCGATCGAGGCGTATGACGCGCCCCAGGAGCATCTCCCGCGCGGCATCCTCGTCTGAACGTGCCGTCTCGACGCAGAACGCCTGAAACGCCTCCCGCTGCACCTCGTCGACGGCAAGATCGTCGAAGACCGGAAGGTCGGCGAGCGCATCGACTGCAGGCAGCGCCTCGAGACCGGCATGCCCCGAGGCGGCCGCCACGGAAGCGTGCGGGCGCGTGCGGCGCGCACGCGCCTTGGTTCCCGTCGTTTTACGGCGCGCACTGCGTCCCATATCCCGCCTCTCGCCTCAGCGCGAATCCGTCCGCGGCTATCTTACCGCAACGTGCCTGCAAAAAGGCCGGGTGCGATCCCGGAGGGCGCCTCCCGCAGCCGCAAGGCGGCGAGGATCGCGCCCAGGGAATCGCACCCGGCCGAAAGATCGGAGAAGACCGCGCGTGCCGCGCTTAGTCCTCCTTCTCCACCGCGCGCATGATGGCCTTGTAGACCTCCATGAGCGGGATGATCAAGAACGCCAGGCCGAGCGCCGTGGCAAGCGCCTCGGGCGGCAGGACCATGAAGCCGAAGGCCTCGGCCAGCGGGTCGAACTCGACGACCACGACGGTGAGGACCAGGGCGAGCAGCGCCGCACCCCACAGCCACACGTTCTGCTTCTTCATCGAGAAGAGCGAGGCGCGGCGGCTGCGCATGTTGAAGCAGTGGAAGATCTCCACCATGGACAGCGTGATGAACGCCATGGTGACGCCCTCCTCGTCGGCGGTGCCGGCGATCATGTCGGCGATGTCGATGTAGCCCATGTCGAACCACACGCCCGCGAAGAACGAGGCGAGCACGAGCGCCGTGATGATGACGCCCTGGACGATGATGTCCACGCCCATGCCCCCGGCGAAGACGCCATCGGAGGCCTTGCGCGGCTTGCGCTTCATGATGTCGCCCTCGGCACCCTCCATGCCCAGCGCGAGCGCAGGGAAGCAGTCGGTGACGAGGTTGATCCAAAGCAGCTGCACCGGCTGGAAGATGGTGAAGCCCACGAGCGTGGCCACGAACACCGACAGCACCTCGGCGATATTGGCCGACAGCAGGAACTGGATGACCTTGCGGATGTTGTCGTAGATGCGGCGGCCTTCCTCGACCGCGCTCACGATGGTGGCGAAGTTGTCGTCGGCGAGCACCATGTCGGCGACGTTCTTGGTGACGTCGGTACCGGTGATGCCCATGCCCACGCCGATATCGGCGCGCTTGATGGAGGGCGCGTCGTTCACGCCGTCGCCGGTCATGGCGACGATGTTGCCGCGGCTCTTCCACGCGTCGACGATGCGGGCCTTGTGCTCGGGCTGGACGCGCGCGTAGACGCTGTACTCGGTGACCTTCTCGTGGAAGTCCTCGTCGGAGATCTTGTCCAGCTCGGCGCCGGTGATGGCGTGGCTGGCGTCCTCCACGATGCCCAGGTTCTTGGCGATGGCCACGGCGGTGTCGATATGGTCGCCGGTGATCATGACCGGGCGGATGCCCGCCTCGCGCGCCTCGGCGATGGCAGGCGCCACCTCGGGACGCTCGGGGTCGATCATGCCGGAGAGACCGCAGAAGATGAGGTCGTGCTCAAGCGCCTCAGGCGCGCAGTCGGCCGGGATCTCGTCGTGGTTGCGGCTCGCGAGTGCCAGCACGCGCAGGGCCTCGTCGGCCATGGCCTTGTTGGCGACAAGGATCTCGGCGCGGCGCTTATCGGTGAGGTCCACGACCTCGCCGTCCTTATACTCCTTCGTGCAGAGGCCCAAGACCACGTCGGGCGCGCCCTTGGTGAACTGCTCGTAGGCGCCATCGAGCGTCTCGACCACGACGGACATCATCTTGCGGCCCGAATCGAACGGGGCCTCGCCCACGCGCGGATGCTCCGCCTCGAGCCCGGTGAGGCCCGCCTTGGCGGCATCGTTCACGAGTGCGCACTCGGTGGGCTCGCCCACGGCCTCGCCGGCCTCGGGGTCCCACTTGGCGTCGGAGCACAGCGCCATGCCGGCGAGAAGCTTCTCCTTAGGGGCGGAGAGCACGTGCTTCACGACGGTCATCTTGTTCTGCGTGAGCGTGCCGGTCTTATCCGAGCAGATGACGGTGGTGCAGCCGAGGGTCTCGACCGCCGTCATCTTGCGGATGATCGCCTGGCGGCGCGACATCTTGGTGACGCCCATGGAGAGCACGATGGTCACGACGGCCACGAGGCCCTCGGGGATGGCGGCGACCGCGAGCGACACGGCGACCATGAAGGTGTCGAGGATCATCTCGGGGTTGCTCCCCAGCTCGCCGCCATGGCGGATGAGGTCGACGGCGAAGATGACCACGCAGATGCCCAGCACGAGCTTGGTGAGGATCACGGAGAGCTCGTTGAGCTTCATCTGCAGCGGCGTGAGCTCCTTCTTGGCGGTGGTGAGCGCGTCAGCGATCTTGCCCATCTCGGTCTTCATACCGGTGGCGACCACGACGGCCCTGCCGCGGCCGTAGACCACGGTGGAGCCCATGTAGCACATGTTCTTGCGGTCGCCCAGCGGAACGTCGTCGGTGCCCTCGGCGAGCGCGATCGCGTCGACGTGCTTCTCGACCGGCACGGACTCGCCGGTAAGCGCCGCCTCCTCGATCTTCATGGAGGCGCTCTCGAGCACGCGGCAGTCCGCGGGCACGGAGTCGCCGGCCTCGAGGATCACGATATCGCCGGGCACAAGATCGGCAGACGGCATATGGATCATCTTGCCGTCGCGGATGACCTTCGACTGCGCGGCGCTCATCTGCTGCAGCGCCTCGAGCGCCTGCTCGCTCTTGGCCTCCTGCACGACGCCGAGCACCGAGTTGATGATCACGACGGTGAGGATGATGACGACGTCGGCCCACTCGGGCTCGCCCTGGATCATGCCGGTCGCGGCCGAGATGACCGCGGCGACGATGAGCATGATGACCATGGGGTCGGCCATCTGCTCGAAGAAGCGCTTCCAAAGCGGCGTCTTCTCCTCCTCGTCGAGCTTGTTCGGGCCCACCTTCGCCAGACGGCTCGAGGCCTCCTGCGCGCTCAGGCCCGACTCGGCCTCGACGGACTGCTCGCGCAGCACGTCCTCAGCCGAAGCAAGGTACTCCTTCAAACGTATCCCCTCCTGGTACACGTATATTTCGGGCGCTCGTGCGCCCCCTCTTGCCAAACGCGGCGCCCGATCATAATTCCAGGAAGGCAAGGGCTCGCCACGTAAGGTTCTATATTACCTGATAATCAGGTTGTTATGCAGGTATCTATCTGTTAACCGACCAAAATCGGACCCCGTGACAGGACACGGCCCCGAAACGAGACGCTCTCGCGCCGGGCGCATCCGGGCCGCCCTCAGGCGTCCCAGTGCGCGTCGTCGAGCACCTTGAAGCAGACCTTGCGCACCGGTCGGGGGCCCTCTTCGGGAAGCGCCAGCGTGGGCATATGCGGCTCCCCCACCATGAAGATGACGAAGCGCCCGTGCCCGAGCTCCCCTTCGATCAGGTCGGTGTTGCCGGGAGCCGGCTGGCACAGGCCGCCGTCCGACGCCTCGTCGAAGGGGCCCTCCTCCACCATCTCGCCCGGCGTGACCATGAAGCGCTCGGCGCCATCGATATCCACCTGAACGTCCATGTAGTGGCGGTGCACCTCGAAGGCGGCGTCCGCCACCCGGCGCGTGGTCGCCTCCATGGTGTTGGCGAAGACCTTGTCGCCCATGATCTCGGTGCGTCCCAAGGCAAGTTCCGATACGTCATGGGTGGCGAGCCAGTCGATGAGGACATCGAGACCGCGGGAGAGCCCGCGGTAGCGGTCGATTCCGGTGATGCCGTCGCAGATCATGGAAGATTCCTCCTTTTGGGCGCGCGCCGCGCGCCGCCGTTCCGGCAGCCGTCCTATGCGGTCCATCCGCACGGTGCGGCGCACGCTCAATCATAGCCGCTCGACCATCCCCCGGCATGCGAGACGAGGGCTCGCGAGACCGTGGGATATCCGTCGCGCGTGGTTCCCTTGCTTTGTAAACAATGCGTTAACCGAGAATCTATTTTCGGTGTGTGGTTGATTTTTCCCGATAGACGGTATTTTTACATCACCTATAATACGCCCCAGAGCCAATGCGCCCCTGCATGGGCGCCCATTCAGACCCGATCTGGAGGTTTGCATGTACAAGCGCACCAAAATCGTATGCACCATGGGTCCGGCATGCGATGACGACAACATTCTACGCGAGATGATGAAGGCGGGCATGAACGTGGCCCGCTTCAATTTTAGCCATGGCTCCTACGAGGAGCACCACGGCCGCATCGAGCGCGTCAAGCGCATCGCCGCTGAGCTCGACATGTCCATCGGCATCCTGCTCGACACCAAGGGTCCCGAGATCCGCACGGGCCTGCTTGAGGGCCACCAGAAGGTCGCCGTCTCCGCAGGCGACGAGATCGTGGTCACCGCCGAGCCCACCACCGAGGAGAACCTGGGCAACGCCGGTCACATCTCCCTGGACTACCTCGACCTTCCCCGCGAGG
The DNA here is from genome assembly GCA_949294785.1 of uncultured Collinsella sp. Classification (GTDB taxonomy): domain Bacteria; phylum Actinomycetota; class Coriobacteriia; order Coriobacteriales; family Coriobacteriaceae; genus Coprousia. The sequence goes on along the minus strand of CASFIQ010000165.1, from coordinate 3,115 downwards.
TCGAGCCCGGCTCCAAGATCTTGATCGATGACGGCCTGATCGAGCTCACCGTCGAGCGCGTGGACGGCCAGGACATGTACTGCCGCGTCGAGAACGGCGGCGAGATCGGCGAGCGCAAGGGTATCAACGTCCCGAACGTGAAGATCGGCCTGCCCGCCATCACCGACCGCGACCGCGAGGACATCCTGTTCGGCCTCAACGAGGGCATCGACTACATCGCCGCCTCGTTCATCCGCGACGGCGACGCCGTGCGCGAGATCCGCAAGCTCTGCGACGAGAACGGCGGCGAGTACGTCGGCATCTTCCCGAAGATCGAGTGCGCGATGGCGATCAAGAACTTCGATGACATCCTGAAGGCCTCGCAGGGCGTCATGGTCGCCCGCGGCGACCTGGGCATCGAGGTTCCGCCCGAGCTGGTCCCCCACTACCAGAAGACGATCATCGCCAAGTGCAACGCCGCCTACAAGCCGGTCATCACCGCCACGCAGATGCTCGACTCTATGATCCGCAACCCGCGCCCGACCCGCGCCGAGGTCGCCGATGTCGCGAACGCCATCTACGACGGCACCGACGCCATCATGCTCTCCGGCGAGACCGCCGCGGGCAAGTACCCGGTCGAGGCCGTGAAGATGCAGGCCTCGATCGCGCACGAGACCGAGAAGCACCTGCCCGCCCACGGCCCGCTCGAGGTCCCGGCAGGCAGCCACGGCACCCGCGTCATCAACAACGTCGTGGGCCTCTCCGCGGTGAACATGGCCACCACCGTGGATGCCAAGTGCATCCTGGTGCCCACCACCACGGGCCGCACCGCGCGCCTGATCTCGCACTTCCATCCGCACACGCCGATCATCGCCTTCTCGCGCCACCAGTGGGCGGTCCAGAAGATGATCATGTACTGGGGTGTCGAGCCGCACCATGCCGCCATCAGCCGCGGCACGGTCGACGAGACGGTCTCCAAGGCGATCGGCTCGGCGAAGGAGCGCGGCCTGGTCGAGCGCGACGACGTCGCGGTCATCACCGTCGGCGACCCCAAGACCTCGGTCACCCACGGCGATAAGAGCACCTCGACGAACGTGGTCTACGTGGCGCAGGTCCGCTAAGGCCCCGTGCGCTCTCGCATCGCCGCGTACGCGCCCAGATTTCCCCATGCTTCGAAAAGGCCCTCGTACGAGGGCCTTTTTTTCGTGGCTGGTACTGCTACTCCGATACGCGATGCGCCGACGTACGGCGCGAAAGTCCCGCCATCCCCCGCCTTGCAGGTCGTCGAGCACGGATCTCCGGGACGGCGGCGCGCGACGCGACGCGCACCTGCCGGAGCGTGCTCGCGCACGCCGATATCAACGCTCCTCCCCTTTCCCCCATGACGCAAGCTCCCATTCCGGCGAGCGGTCCGGCACACGCCGCCAACGGCTGTGGCCTGCATGGTGTCAATTTGGACACTAGAATGCTGAGTTAGCGCTGGTTTCTCTTGCAACAATACGGCGCCCGAAGGGCACCGGTTGGACGTATTGGACAAGAGACTGTGAGAGGAGGCTGGCTTATGGCCGACACCCGTCTCCGCATCATGGACACCACCATCCGCGATGGCCAGCAGTCGCTTTGGGCGACGCGCATGACCACCGCGGAGATGCTGCCCATCTTGCCGAAAATGGACGAAGTAGGCTATTGGGCAATCGAGGCGTGGGGAGGTGCGACCTTTGATACCTGCCTGCGCTTTCTTGACGAGGACCCGTGGGAGCGCCTGCGCCTGATCAAGGAGCGCTGTCCCAACACGCGCCTGGCGATGCTCGTCCGCGGCCAGAACCTGGTGGGCTACAAGCACTACTCGAGCGATGTGGTGGAGCGCTTCATCGAACGTGCCCACGCCAACGGCATCGACGTCTTCCGCGTGTTCGATGCCCTGAACGACATAGACAACATCCGCGACTGCGCGGCGGCCATCAAAAAGGTCGGCGCGCATTTTGAACCCGCGATCTCCTACACGCGCAGCCCCGTGCACACGCTCGACTCCTATATCGGCTACGCGCGCCAGCTCGCGGAGCTCGGCGCTGACTCGCTGTGCATCAAGGACATGGCCGGCCTTCTGGTCCCCTACCGTGCTGCCCAGCTTGTGAGCGCCCTGCGCACCGAGATCGGCCTGCCCGTGCACATGCACTGCCACTTCATCGGCGGCATGGCGAGCGCCAACTACCTGCGCGGCGCCGAGGAAGGCGCCGAGATCGTGGACTGCGCACACGCGCCGCTCGCGTTCGGCAACTCGCAGCCGGCGGTGGAGATGACGGTGTCCTCATTCGGCGGCTCGCCGTTCGACACCGGTCTCGATCTGGACCTGCTGTTCGAGATCGCCGACTACTGGGACGGCGTCCGCAAGGCCGGCAAGCACCAGCGCGGCATCACCACGCTCACGCACATGCGCATCTACAAGCATCAGATCCCCGGCGGCATGATGAGCAACCTGGTGGGCCAGCTCGACCTGCAGAACATGCACGACCGCCTGCCCGAGATCGTCGCCGAGATCCCCCGCGTCCGCAAGGAGGTCGGCTACCCGCCGCTCGTGACCCCCATGAGCCAGATCGTCGGCACCCAAGCCGTCATGAACGTGCTCACCGGTGAGCGCTGGAAGATCGTCTCCACCGAGATGCGCGAGTACCTCATGGGCTTCTACGGGAAGACCCCGGCGCCCATCGACGAGGGCATCCGCGAGAAGGTGCTGGGGCACGTCGACGTCGCCAAGCTGCAAGAAGAGGCCAAGAACGTGCACCTGCAGACCTTCGATGAAGCCAAGGCCGAGATCGGCGACCTCGCCCAATCCGACGAGGACGTGCTCTCCTACGCGCTCTTCCCCAACGAGGCGCGGGCGCTTCTGCAGAAACGCGCCGACGGGACGCTGCGCGACATCACCAAGCACATCGACGGCGGCGCAAGCGCGCCCGCCGCGAACACCGATACCGAGGAGGATACCGACATGAACGCTTCCCAGATCCGCGACCTGATCGAGGCCCTCGATGGCAGCTCCGTCGCCGAGGTCACCATCAAGGACGGCACGACCGAAATCTCGATCAAGAAGCCGGTGGCCGTGGCGCCCGCCGGCGCCCCCGTGCCGCCGCCCGCGCCC
>CASFIQ010000164.1 GCA_949294785.1 uncultured Collinsella sp. | reverse complement strand
GGATGCGGGGAATCCGTTGAGCCCGGATGAGGGCGGTATGGGCCATCTCGAGGCCCTGCTGCCCCGCATCCTCCCCGGTTCCGGCAACGTCATCGACGACAAGGGTCTGCCCCTCCTGAGCGAACGAGGTGACGACCTCGGCCGATGCCTGGCCCTCGTCTGCGGCGTGAACCTGTTCCGCTACCGATATGAGAACAAGATCGATGGGCTCGCTTGGGTCGCCGAGCAGATGCTACCGGATTGCACGCCATTCGAGTCCTGGCTCGGCGACGATGCCTATCGCTCGTTCCACGACGGGTCGCTGTACCTCCCCGGAGACGGGAAGAACCCCGAGAAAACCAAAGGAACAAGGCTTCTCAGGGAGCTCACCATCCAGAACTGGTCGGGATTTTGGAACGGCGAGCTCATCCTGCTCAAGCGCATGAAGTGGTCCTTCACCCGCCTTCGCCGGATCGAACGGCGCCTTCGCAGCCTTGGGTCCGATGCGCTCAAGCCGGCCGATGCCGCGGCGCAGTTCATCGATGACCTTTTTCTCGTCGACGACGATACCGCTCCGAGAAGCTGCCTCTATACCGAGCTCGTCGCCGCCGAACGCGAGCTGCTTCAGACGATGCGAGAAAAGACCGGGGCAGTCCCCGCCAACCTGAAGCTAGGAACCGTCGACCGGGCGAAGGTGGTCATCAACCGGATCGTCCCGCTGGTATTCGCCCCATCTATCGACGCGCCCCTTGCGAGCGAGGAGATCTGGGGCGACCTCGATCGGGCGAATCTCGTCCTCGCATGTTTGAACCAGGCTTTTCCCGATGAGCGGGTTCTGGACGATCTATGGGACAACCTTGCGAATTATGGCTTCCTATCGGGCGAACCGCCCGCACGTGCCCGCGAGGACGCCCTGCTCAACGATGAGTTCATGCGGGCAGAGGCAACGGCTCGCGGCCAAATCCTATCATTCGCCGTCCAGCTGGCGCTCGAGCGCGCCGACGCTCCCGACTCCGAGGAGCCGACGATGTACGCCGACAGCACCCCCGGACTCGAACGGCCCGGTCTGAGGATAACGGTGAACGGAGCCGCGGTCACCATCGATGGCGCCACCGCCCGCAGCGCCGAATGCGAAGCCGGACGCCCCGTCGTCGTCGCCATGATCGTGCGCGGCGACATGGGGAACTCGTTCGAGGACGAGATCCGGAAACCGGTGACGCTCAGGGCGCTGTTCGAAGCGATCCAGATCGTCGCAAACCTGTTCCCGGACGAGCCGCGAAACCTCCCGAAACATCCCGATGGGCTTCATCTCGGCATGCTGGAGACGCGCATCATGAAGTCGTCGGCGGAAAGCCTCGGCGACGTAGCCCATGGCAGGCGGAACCGGCGAGAGCTCTCCAGCCGGCATGCCGCCATCGTGACGCGCCGGGGACGGTATTACTACGTCGACCTCGGCTCGCTCCAGGGGTCCTATATCGTGCGCAACGGCAGCGGGACCGACGGCGGCGGCACCTTCGCAAACATCATGGCGAGCGCGGAGCGATCCCGCGGGGCCGAGACCTTCAACAATCGGGACAGCTACCTGAACAATCGAATCGAAACCGACGATGTCAAACGCATGCTTGAACGTAAGAAGACCCAGCCGCTCGTTTTTAAAAAGCAAGCGATCGGGGACATCGTCGAGGTCGCCGAGCTCCATGATGGCGATCGGGTGCGGGCGGGAGCACTCCACCTCATCGACAGCACCTACGAAGACGGCGTCGTGACCATGGATATCAGGATTCGGGGCGATGCAGACCTATGATCGATGAGTCGTCGACCATATCGGGTAAGCCCGAGACCGGAGAGCGCCCGCTGAGGAGCTTCGCGGCCGCCGCCGGGAGGGAATCCCAGGTACGCGGCGCGCGCGGCGACGTCCTCGACACCACGAGCCTGGTCGAGAATCCCGCCACCAAGATAATCGTACCCGGCACCTATGTGGACGAAGACGGAATCGGGCACCCCGCCTATCTCAAGATCTTTGGAAACCAGGCCTCCTGCCTCGCCGAGAGCCAGGTGATGGTCCGCGTGAACGAGCGCGGGGTCGGCCCCCGCATCTTCGAGACAGCCGGGTCGGACGTTCTGGCGGGCAGCCGAGTTGCGCTTTCCGCTATCCCCGACTTGCCGCACGATGCCGACGCCGTCATCTTCGAGGACGCGGGAGAGAGCCTCGACCGCATCCTCGCAGGCAAACCCATCCCCCGCCGCGACCGCACGGATGCAGCGGGGATCAACCCGGAATCGCTCGACCTCGACGAGCGCGACCGCCTGTTCCGGAAAATCCTCTTCGACCTGGCATGGCAGCTCGATGCCATGCTCAATCGGGAGGAAGCGGTCTATCATGGCGATATCAAGCTCGGCAACATCTGCGTGGCGGCATACGGAGCGGACCCGCGCGACGTGCGCGCCACGATCATCGACTTCGAGACCGCGGCGACTAAGCGGGCGGGCGCGCGGCGGCGCGGCGGGACGAGGACGTATCGCAGGCTCGTCCCCGGATGCGCGCATCGGCCCGACGCCTACGATCTGGGTTGCTGCGCCCTCGTCTTCTGGCAAATCTCATCCGGTCGCATGGTCAACCGTCGCGACGAGTTCTCGCCCGCCCGGTTCTCGCACACCGCGATGAGAGAGATCTTCCGTTATCGGGAGGATGGACCGGGGCAATGGGTGCCGGAGGCGCACCCCAAGGAGCTCCCCCGCCTGGTCAAGCAACTCGCCGGATACCTCTGCCTCACCGACGCCGAACTCGAATGCGCGGCCTGGGCGGACGGCGGCACGCGGGCGCGCATCACCGAGATGCTGCATGGGCGCCGCTGGCTCGATCGGCGGGACCTTGTCTCCATACCCACCGCGCTCTCTCGGGAGGCCATCCCCTCCCATCCGGACGGGAACGGAAATGCGCGAGACGAAAGCCGGCAGCCCCCGCCGACCCGTCAGATCGCGATCATGGCATCGGCCTCTTGTGCGGAGATCCTGACGACGACCGCCGCGTTCCTCGACTACATCACGCGGGACACGCAGCGGGAGACCTCGCCCGTCCTATGGCGCGTACTCGATCCCTCCGAGGGTCGCTACCGCCGCCGGCAGGCGCTCGCCACCGTCGACACCCTTCTTTTGCTGCTCGATAGCCCCTTGGGGCCCGAGGCAGAAACCGCGAGCGACGCCATGGCGCTTTTGGACGAGGCGACCGACGATACCTTGCAGGTCATCGCGTTTATCGACGAACGCGTTACGGATAGCGAAAGCGGCGGTTCCCCGCGGGGCGGCAGCAAGGGCCCGGCAGCCCAACAGCTCGAGGAGCTCTGCGACGAGCTCGCCACCACGCCCGGTTGCTCGGTCATCGGCTTCAGCTCAACCGATGCCGTCATGTTCCATCTTGGGCTCCTGCTCGGCGAGGTGACGCCCGATGAGGAGAACGACCTCGTGCGCATCGGCTCGCACCAGCTGGGGGTCGAGAGCCTCCCCTCCTTCCAGAACGCCGTGGGAGATCTGGCCCTCAAGGTCAAGCGTTGCCGTAAACGGCTCGAGAAGGCGGAGCTGGCCTGCGCGCGTCAGCCCGACAGCCCGCAGGCTTCACGCAGGCGCGATCGCGCCGCGGAGGAGCTGAGTCGGGCCGAGGCGGCCTATGCCAGGGAACGCACCGGATTCTTCGGAGCGCTCGCCAAGATCCAGGATGTCGCGGGTTTGTCGCAGACCGGCGCCCCGGGCGGCATGCTCGCCGCGGCACTCGCCGAACTCGACCGCGGCGACATCGCGAGCGCGCTCGAGATCCTGGGCGATGGTGACTTCACCGATGAATACCGCGAGCTCACGACCCGCGCCGACGAACTGACCGCGGTGCGCCGCATCGTCGATGCTGAGCAGGAGGCACTACGCGTGAGAGCGGAGGACCTGGTGGGGCGCGAGCTCGCCCGCGCGACCGCGTTCAGCAAGATGCCCATATCCCCAGAGCGCAATCGCCAGATCTTGGACGCGTGCCGAATCGCAGCGCTCATGGAGAACAACAGGTCGTTTCGCTCGCTCAAGGTGACCACAGACGCCTGCGAGGCCTACGGGCACCAGCTCGCCCGCCTTGCTCGGAAAAGCACCATGGGAAGAAAATGGCTCGAACGAGCGCTTGAGGGGTATCGCGCATGCCGCGAGGTCGACCCCGCGCTGATCGACCGGCGAATCTGCCGAACGCTGCTTTTGATGGCGGGCAGGCTGAGCGACAGATCGGAACGGTATCGAACGAGCCTCGAGGAGATTCTCGTCGAAGTCGACGCGATACTCGATCGCATCGAGGATGACCCGCGGGCAGACGCCGCCTGTCGCGGTTCGTTTTCCGAGGATTTCCATATCGACCGAGCGCGAATCAACGCCCTGCGCTTTCATGCTGCTCTTGAGATCCGCTATGGCGATGTGGAGAAGGGGCGCCGACTCGCCCAAGATGCGCTCGCCGCATGCGGTATGCTCGACAGCGATGCGCGCGTTGCCGAGCGCATGCGCATCCATGTCGCACATACCGTGGCAGATGCCTTGATCCATGAAGGCGATGCGGCGGGAGCGCACGCGTTCTTGGAGGAGGCGGCCCTTGTTCTCGAGGCATGGATCGATGCGGGCGCCGCGGCGGGTCTCGCCCTTACCGCTCGCTATAACCAGACCAGGTTCACCTACAGCTGCCAGAAGCTCGGCAAAACAGAAGAGCACCTCTACCACCAGGCGCTCGCGGTCAAGATCACCCGCGCGCTCCCCCGGTTCACCCAACGCCCCAACTTGGCCTCCGTGTTACGGGCGGCAATCAGCGCGCTTCGGTCCTGCCAAGCGATAGGAGTGCGCAATCTGGGCAGCTGGGCAGGCGCCGCCCCGGCGTATCCGACCAGCGCGCCATGGGACATCTCCGACCGGATTGAGTGGAAGGCGTGCATTCTCAACACCGAACTCAGCCGGGTGAATCCGGACAGAGCGCTCGAGGAAGACCTGCTCAACCCGTTGTTTCACGATGCGCACATCGATATCATGCGCCTCCAAAACGACCGGAGGTACCTTGACGCCCTGGAGCGTGCGGCGAGCTACGATACGATCGGCAGAAACCTCTTCGCCGCCGCGCTCGACCCGATAATCCCCTCCGACGACGAAGAGGTCCTTCGCACCGCGCGGGCGCTCGCGAATCTGCTCAAACTTCACGCAGGATTGCTCAGACGCCGCGGGCATGCCCAAGTCCGACGCGCGACATCCATTGCGCGCGAACGAGCCGAGGAAAACCTGGTGCAGGCGAGCGCGCTCGTCGACGAGGCGTTCTACGTACTCGATCTTGCCCGCGAACGTCTGGAAGCGGACCCGGCGCCCGACCCGTTCGCCGCCGCACCGGATGACGAACCGTCACTCAAACTCGATGACGCGCTCATCGAGCACGAACGGTCCCGACGCGCCATCTCGCTGCGCTACGCAACCGACCTGTGCGCGAAGATCGGAGCGTCGCTCGACGACGAGCGGCGGCATATCGCCGAGATCCGATCGGAGATGGGGAAACGAAGCCGTCCCGTAAATTGAATAGCTCCTGCCAGCCGTACCCCGTCCACGCGAAGCAGCCGTTTCGTCAACGGAACACCTCTTCGCCAACCGATGCGCAGCGCCCCGATCAGTCCCAGTCCGGCAGATACGTATGAGGCCCCCGAAAGACCCGGCACGATCGCGGTACGCCGGTGAGCATGCAATCGACGTCCCCGCACGCCCGCATGTCGAACGACGAGAGGTCGAGTAGCCGAAGCGACCGGCAGTTGTAGAACATGAACGCCATGTTCTCGACCGTCTCGGTGCGAAACCCGCTCAGGTCCAGATCGAGCAGGGTGGTGCAGTTGCAGAACATCCCCATCGTGCTCCGCAGCGCCAACGTGCCGACGCCCGAGAGATCCACGTTCTGGAGCGCGCAACAGCTCTCGAACATACTCGACACGCTCAGCACCTCAGGCACCCAGATGTCGCTAAGGTCGACGTCGAACAGCGTGGTACACCAGCGGAACATGTTATCCATGGTGATCAGTTCCGGACGACATCCCCAGTGGAAGATTGCGCTCCGCAGGTTCATGCAAGTATCGAACAGCCCAGACGCCGTTATCAGCTCCGGCCCGAACCGCGGGCCGAACCGCACGGAGGCGAGCCCATGACAACCGAGGAACATGTCGTCGGCGTGCAGGAGCGCGGGCGCGTCCACGTCGTAGAGGTCGATTGCCACAAGTGCCGAGCAGCCCGAGAACATCGCGTCGCAGCTATGCACCTCACTCCAATCGAGGCGGTCGACCCCGTGAACCTCGATCAGGTTCACGCAGTTGGCGAAGGCGCCGCTGAGCGTCTGGGCGCGTGCCCCCTTGTGGAAGACGACGCGACGGATCTGGGGCGCGAGCGCCGCCCACGGCGCCGACGAGCTGCTGCCGATAAGGCCATAGCAGGGGTCATGCTGCCGCTCGGCGAACGCCCATTCGGGAAGCCCACCGAAGATCTGGAGCGTACCGTCCGCATCGAGCCGCCACCCGGTGCCCGCCGTCGCCGGTTCCGACACCAGGTGGCCGACAGATGAGAGGTACCCCAGCGTAACCTGGTACTCCGTCTGCTTGCGCACCATAGAGAAGGCCACCGCCAGGTCGCCGTGCGAAACCATGGCGCACATCGTCACGCCCCCTCTCCCAGAAAACCCACGGGCTCGACCTGCGGGGAGGTCTCACCTGATGCCGCACAGATCATCACCGATCCGGCAAGCAACCAGAACAGCAGGTGCCCGGGCCCCGCCGAAATGAGCGGGACCTCCAACGCGAAGACCGGGAAGACGTGTGCGAGCTCGGCAAGGTTGGAGCAGATCGCAACCGCGAGCACCATACCGGAGAACACCGCAGGCCCTCGGTGAGGGGCGAATCCCCGGCGAGCATGACGAGAGAGCGCGACCGCGACCGCGCCGAGCGATGCCGCCACCGCGAGCACTCCCGCCCAGCCGAACGTCGAAAGCACGCGCGCGATGGCGAATGAGGACTCCGCATCCGGCACATCGTATACCAGCGCCAGCGGCTCTCCCGTTCCCGCCAGCGGGGCGGCAGTGGCGAGCGTGAGCAGGGACCGGGTGCCGAAGCCCTCGGCCCACGGGTCCGCGAGCACCGCCGCAAACCCGCGCTCCGACGAGAAGGCGCACGTCATCACGATGCTCGCAATCGTCACCGCCGCTACCACGGGCAACCTGAGCATGCCCCGGGGGCGAATGATGCTCACCGCGGCGACGAGCGAGAAGCAGGCGAGCGCCGCATGGGCAGCGCCGGAAAACAGCAGCGATATCCACGCCACGAAGAGCAGGCACGGCCCCATCGGACCATCAAGCGCGTGGCGCGTCGCACCGAGGTCCTCAACGACCGCCAAAGCCGCAGCAACCAAGACGAGCGCCCCGAGCGCCGTCGCTCGCCGAAGCCAAGCGAGGACATCGGTGGATATCGACCCCACATCGAATCCCAGCTGGGAAAGAAAGCCGACTGACAGCAATATGAGGGAAGTCACCGCGAGGGCTGCGGGAACGTCATGCAGATCGGCGTAAACCCAGGCGAAGAACGCCACCGCGCCGATCGCGAGCGCAAGCTCGACGAGCATCGTCGCAGTCGAGAGCCCATCGCCGAACACGCCCTCCAAGTAGAACCGGAAGGCGAGTAGGACGGCAAGCGGGGCAGCAACCTCGCTCCCCTTGAGGGCGGCCCCGAAACGTAGGCCGCGGGCATCCGCCTCCTCCCCCAAGATCATCGCGGTCACCGCCGCCACCGCAATCGCCAGGTTCCCGGCCACCGCGATCACGCCGGCATGGGCCGCGGCACCGAGCACCGCGAGCGCGAACGCCGCCAAGCCTGCTGCGGCGAGCGACATCGTCCGCCAAAACTCGCCCGCACGCGAAGCATTCGTCGCCCGCGTTGCGCTCGCCGCGCAGGCCACCCCCATCACACAGGAAAACCCGACGCATCCCACCGTAATTCCCATCGCGCACCCCTTAAGCTCGAAACCGTCTTATCGCACCAGAAACGGTACGGTGTGAGAATTTCGAACCTTGAGCGAGCCTGGAAATTCGAGTTGCCGATCAATCAGACATTTCGGAGAGCTCGCGCATCCGGGCAACCGTGCCCACAATGACCGCTCGCCAGCAACCAGACGGGAAGCGAGATGGTGGACGCGTATACTCGTAGAAGACGGGCGGGAACGCCGATCTAGGTTCGACAGGGGTGCCCGATGATAGACGATGCGACCACCGAGCTGGGCATATCAGATTCGACTGGCGTCCCATGCGTGGGGCCGCCCGAACGCGGCTGCTTCATCGCAGATGCCGGCCCCACGTTTGAGATGCCGGATGACGACTTCGCCAAGCAACTGGTACATGGCATCTACCTTGATAACACGGGAATCCCCCACTCCGCCTACCTCAAGCTCTTCGCAAACACCCGGTACTGCAAGCTCGAAAGCGAGTACCTTGCCCGCATCAACGAGCGCGGCGCGGGCCCGCGCCTCTACCTGAGCGAGGCGAATCAGATCCTGGAGACCGGGCGCGCCCGCACAAGCGACGGCACGCCTCTCATGGCTTGCCGTTATGGCGGCGCGCTCTGCATCGAGGACGTGGGCACGAGTCTCTTCGATATCCTTCGATACAAAATGCCCATCCCGCGACTCGATATCCCGCAAAAAGCCGACGACCACAACCCGAGCGCCCCCGATCGCGAACCCACCGTTGCAGGGCGTGCCGCACTCTGGCTCGATGGCCCCGATCGGGACAACCCTGACCCGGAATTTCGCCGGGAGGCCGAAGCGAAGATCCTCTTCGACCTCCTTTGGCAGATTGATGCCCTGCTGGGCGGCAACGACCCCATCTACCACGGCGACATCAAGCTCGCCAACATCTGCGTCGCCGCATGGGGCACGCGCGGGCGCAACCTGCGCGCCACGATCATCGACTTCGAGGCGGGCAGGATGGCTGAGCCGAACGAGGAGCCTCGCCCGTACACGAAGACCTACCGCGACCTCGTCCCCTATTGCGAGAACGACCCCGCGGCATACGACATCGGATGCTGCTGCCTGGTGCACCACCTCGTCCACGAAAGTATCGCCGTTCCAACAAGCACGTTCGACCCGGCGCTCTTTGACGGAATGTTCACCTCGAATATCTTTCGCTACGAACACGCAGGTGATGGCGCGCCACCATCGGTCGATAGGGCGCGTCTTGCCGGAGCCGTCAAAGACCTGAATGCCGAGCTTCACCTCGCACGCGCCGATGTGTTCGACCGCTACATCGTGGATGCATCCGATCGCGACCGACTGCGGTCTGCCACGAGCAACAGGGCACTGCTCGATCGACGCGACATCATCGAACTCTCGGTCGCTCCAACCAATCAGCCCTCCGCGCCCACAGGGCACATCCAGCGGGCACGCCTCGCGGTCATGACGCGAAACGGCGCAGAGCAGGACTTCGGCGAGATCTCGAGTTTTCTCGATGCGCTGACTGCAACTTCGAGGCATCTCGAGACCCGCAGGGTAGATTCTGATGATGCGCTCATCGACGCGATGCGAAACGGTGAGGTCGATCGCGTCGTCATCATTTTCGGGGGCGCACGCCTCAACCGAAACGAAACCCAACTCCTCTTGATGAGGCTCTCCCCCTTCTCGGCCAAATCGAGCGTTGCCGTGTTCGTCCCCGACTTTCAGCGTTTCTCTCGCATCTTGTTGGGAGAGGGGCTCTACCAGCGCCCATCAGAGCTTCCAAAAATCTTCCAAGGGTTTTACCCCGGTATTTCTGTTCTGGAATATCGCGACAGCGCTGACATCGAGCTTCTTATCAGCCTCATGCAACGTGGAACGGCACTCGCTTACGCCCGTGAATCCGAATCTTACAGGACCCGCCCTCGTTGCGAGGACATCATCCACCAGCTGCTGCAGCAGGCGGAAGATGAGATGAGCCTTCCCAGCAAAAGCCGCGACACCAATAAGGTCAAAGAGCTGCTCTCCGAGCTGTACTATAAGCTGGTCCCCCTGCTGTTGCACGGGGACGGTTCCGCAATCGAGCCCGAGGAAGATCTCGCCAACAGGAGCGAAGACGGATGCGGGCATCCACCCGAAGAGAGCCGACGTCAATGGGATTCATCGCAAGATGCACTCGGTGCCTGGGAGGTCTTCTCCAAAGCGTATAAGATGGGCGCATGGCTGGAGGCGCACGACCTGTCCGATGCCAGCGCGTGCGAACGGTTTAGAAAATGGGTCGATCTTTACCCGAGAAAACTTGGAGGGATACCGGATCTTCTAGCGTTCGCCCGTATGTTTAACGCCTTCGGAAACCTACTGATCGTCGCCGGTAGGTATTCAGAGGCGCTCGATTACCTAGGCAGATCCCGGGGCATCCTAACCGCCGGGAAACCCTTTGACGACGAGTGGTTGCAGGAATCGACCTTAAACCACCTGTTCGCGAGCACCGCCTACACCGAGCTCTCATCCTACGACCTTGCCATCGCGCGCCAGGTGGACGCGCTGAAGACGGCGCGGCTCGTCGCAGCGGTAGCAACCTCCGAAAGGAGCCGGGAACTCTACCATCATGTGCTAGACCAAACGGTCCAGCGATGCCGTACCATCCTATCCCATAACGACAGCCATAGACAGAGCGTCGCACCTGAGACGGAGTCACTGTCGCTCGCATTGCAGCTGGCGATCGATGAACTATATCTTGAGTCGCCTGACTGCTTTGGCCTCCTTGCCGAGGGTCCTGCCAACCACGCGCGCCCGGAACCGACCGTGCGAACCGTGGCTGCACTTCTCATGCGGGCGAACGATACGCCTGCCGAAAGCGCACCATCGGAATATCAAGAGGCCTCGTCGACGTCTGCAATGCTCAAAGAGCTCACCGCCGCTCAAAGGACTGTCGGAAAGCTCCTTAAGCTAGCAGTCCTCCATCAAGAGGGTCACGATAGCAGGGCGATAACAGGCTATATGGAGATGCTCGCCGCTATCGAGCGGCACATGGCTAAAATACCGCCCTCGCTGTATGGTTCTGCCAGTGAAAAGGAGGACCGAGCGTACGATCACATAACCGCCCAACAGGATGACGTGAATCTTCGGAACAGCTCAGATCTTCTCTCCTCCCTCTCGCAACTGATAAGAGCGGTTGGGGGCAAAGGCGATAAATCGCAGCAGTGACTGCCGTACGCGGGCGTATCATGGGAAAGACGTATCGACAGCAGGCGGCGGCTTTACGCGCGCGGATGCGCCGCCAGGTAGACCTCGGTGAGCTGCGTGCGGTCGATGTGGGTGTAGATCTGCGTGGTCGAGATATCCGCGTGTCCCAAGATCTCCTGCAGCACGCGCAGGTCGGCCCCGCCGGCGAGCATATGCGTCGCGAACGAGTGGCGCAGCGTGTGCGGGTGCAGCCCCTCGATATCCACCAGCCGCCCGTAGCGCTCCACCATGGCGTGGACGGACTGACGCGAGATGCGCCCGCCGTTCTTGTTGAGGAAGACCGCCGAGGTGCCGGAAAGCGTGCGCGCATGCGCGGCGAGCTCGGCGCGCGAGCCCGCAAGGTAGGCCTTCAGCGCCTCCGACGCCGAGCCCAGGATCGGCACGAGGCGCTCCTTCGAACCCTTGCCCGTGACACGTAGGAATTCGTCGTCGAGATAGAGGTCGTCCAGATCGAGGCCGGTGAGCTCGCTCACACGCAGACCGCAGCCGTAGAGCACCTCAAGCTCCGCGCGGTCGCGCGCGCCGGCGGCCGTATCCGGGAAGGGCTGCTCCAGCAGGCGCGTCGCGTCGTCGATCGTGATGTAGTCGGGCAGGCGGTCGGCCTTTTTGGGCAGGCGGATCGAGGCGGTGGGGTGCTCCCGCGCGATCCCCTCGCGCGCCATGAACGCATGAAGCCCCTTCACCGCCGAGAGCGTGCGCTCGACCGAGGCGTCGGCATAGCCTCCCTCGCGACGGGCGGCGACGAAGCCCTCCACATGGGTGCGCGTCACGTCATCGGGCGCGACGATACCCTGCTCGCCCAGATAGGCCAGGTAGGTGGCGAGGTCGCGCCGGTATGCCGCCACGGTATTCGCCGAAAGGCCCCGCTCCACGGCAAGGTGGTCCAGGTAATCCGCCACCGCTCGGGCAAGCGGGGTCGCCGGGGCGGCACCCGCCGCCCCGTGCGGTCGCCTGTCCTGCCTGCGCGCCATCGGGCGTTCGCCCTCCCCTAGTTCTCCGCCGTGTTGAGCGGCGTCACCTCGCGGCGGCCGACCCCCTCATGACGGCCGATCGCGGCGCGCATGAACTCGCGGAAGAGCGGCTGCGGGCTAGTGGGACGGCTCTTGAACTCGGGGTGCGCCTGCGTGGCGACGAACCACGGATGCACGTCCTCGGGCAGCTCCACCATCTCCACCAGGCGCCCGTCCGGGCTCACGCCCGCGATGACGAGGCCCGCGCGCTCCAGCTCGTCGCGATAGGCGTTGTTGAACTCGAAGCGGTGGCGGTGCCGCTCGTAGACGAGCTCCTCGTCCCCATAGGCCTCGCGCGTGAGGGTGCCCGGGGCGAGGCGCGCCGGATAGGCGCCCAGGCGCATGGTGCCGCCCTTCTCGGTCACATCCTCCTGCGAGCTCATGAGGTCAATCACGGGATGCGCGCAGCCGGGCTCGAACTCGGTGGAGTTGGCGTCCGCGAGACCCGCCACGTTCCGCGCGAACTCGCAGACCGCAACCTGCATCCCCAGGCACAGGCCCAGATAGGGAATCTTGTTCTCGCGGGCGTAGCGCGCCGCGGCGATCTTGCCCTCCAGGCCACGCACGCCGAAACCGCCCGGCACCACGATACCGGAGGCATCGCCCAGGACGCCCGGGCAGTCCTCCCATGTGAGCGCCTCGCCGTCCACCAGACGCACGTCCACATGGCGGTCGAAGAAGATACCCGAATGGTGCAGCGCCTCGATCACGGAGAGGTAGGCGTCCGGCAGCTGGGTGTACTTGCCCACCACGGCGATCTTGATCTTGTCCGCATGGTGGTTGGCATGGTTCTGCTTGGTGAGGAACGTCTCCCAATCCTCCATATGGCGCTCGCGCGGGTCGAGCCCCAGGCGCTCGCAGACGCGCAGATCGAAGTCTTGCGCCGCGAGCATGGCCGGCACGTCGTAGATGCTCGCGCAGTCCTCGTTGGTGAAGACGCAATCCACGTCCACATCGCAGAAGCTCGCGATCTTGGAGCGGATGCCGTCGTCGATCTCGTGGTCGGAGCGCAAGACGATGATATCCGGCTGGATGCCCAGGCTGCGGAGCTCCTTCACGCTGTGCTGCGTGGGCTTGGTCTTGACCTCGTGCGCGGCGGAGATATAGGGCACGAGCGACACGTGGATGTAGCAGACGTTCTCGGCGCCGGCGTCCTTCTTGTACTGGCGGATCGCCTCGACGAAGGGCTGGCTCTCGATGTCGCCGATGGTGCCGCCCAGCTCGGTGATCACCACGTCGGAGCCGGTCTGCTCCTCGATGCGGCGGAACTTGTCCTTGATGGCGTTCGTGACGTGCGGAATCACCTGCACGGTGCCGCCCAAGAAGTCCCCGCGGCGCTCGCGGCGGATGAGGCTCTGGTAGATGGCGCCGGTGGTGAAGTTGGAGTCGCGGGTGAGGTTCTCGTCCAGAAAGCGCTCGTAATGTCCCAGGTCGAGGTCGGACTCGTAGCCGTCCTCGGTGACGAAGACCTCGCCGTGCTGGAACGGGCTCATGGTGCCCGGGTCCACGTTCAGATAAGGGTCGGCTTTCTGCATGGTGACCTTGTAGCCGCGGCTTTTGAGAAGACGCCCCAAGGATGCCGCCGTGATGCCCTTGCCCAGGGCCGAAACCACGCCACCGGTTACGAAGATGTGCTTAGTCATATGTTGTACCTGAGCTTCCCGATCAAGAACCTGCAGGTCGCGGTGGTGATGCACGGGTCCGGGAGCATCTCTTGCCTTGGCTATGGCCCCGGATGCGCATCGGCGCGCGGCCACTCTCTACGGGATTTTATGGTACCACTCGCCGCCGCAGCGCTGCCCGCCGCGCCCGAATTCATCCAATGGAAAAGCTGTCTCTGGCAGTTCCTGGGTAACGGCTTGCCTGCTCGCGTATTCATTCGTTGCAGCCCGCCCATCACTCCGATGAGCAACTCGGGGCTTAGTGAGTGTCGATATTCGATTGGGCTCTGTAGCGAGCAATATGAGCAAGACGAACATGCAGGTAGATGCAATAACGCTTCAGAGCGCATGTGACCAGTTCAGGATTTGGCACTCACTAAGCCCCGAGTTGCACATTGAGGACCGAATTGCCCGCTTCGCTATGCCTCGACTCGCCACATAAACCCATAGGTTCAAGGCTCCGCGTCGCTGCAAAGAAAAAACCGGGCCGCAGCCCGGTTTCGGAAAATCGATGGTAGCCCGTACCAGATTCGAACTGGTGATCTCCGCCTTGAGAGGGCGGCGTCCTGAACCGCTAGACGAACGGGCCATATGAACGAATGGCTGGGATGGAGGGAGTCGAACCCCCATTGACGGAACCAGAATCCGCTGTCCTGCCATTAGACGACATCCCAATGGTTCATTCGCACGCAGGCGTCACCGCTTGCGCAAGAAAGTATATTACGGCAGGGTCTCTCCCGATGCAAGAGGCAATTTCGGTGATTGTCCCCTCCGAGCGGCTCCCTGCGAAACCTCCATAGGTTGGAGCCGGTAACCGCTGGGGTTGGAGCCGGTAACCGCTGGGCACCGGGCGAACGCCCCTGAAAGCAAAAACCGGGCAGCAGCCCGGTTTCGGAAAATCGATGGTAGCCCGTACCAGATTCGAACTGGTGATCTCCGCCTTGAGAGGGCGGCGTCCTGAACCGCTAGACGAACGGGCCATGTCGCTCGGGCTCGCGCCCTTGCGGATACAGATAATACGGGAGGGACGCCGCGCGCGCAAGAGGTTTTTCGAGAAAGTTCGCCGAGCACCGAACTTGTGGGCAGGTTGTGGACCGCGCACCCATCACGAGCACTTTGGGCGTGCGCAACGTTCGCGCGCGTCGCGAGGCCACCGTAATCGCAGCGACCGCAGGAAGCACCGCGGTCGCACCGCGCACGGGAACCGGGTCCGCAGACCGCACGACGCTGCGATGCTACGGGCGAGGTGGGAGCCCGACGCGACGGGTCGCCACGCGGCGCACGAGCGCCGGCGAATGGGAGACGTGCACGATGCCCATGCCGTCGCGCTCGGTCGCGGCGATGAGCGCACGCCAGACGCGCGCCTGCGTGACGGCATCGAGCGAGGCGGTCACCTCGTCTGCGACGAGATAGCGCGGTCGCGCCGCGAGGGCGCGCGCGATCGAGAGGCGCATGAGCTCGCCGCCGGAGAGCTCATGCGGCATGCGCGGCAGCCACGCCCGCCTCAGCTCGAGCGCCTCGGCGATACCGGCGCGCTCGAGCGCCGACCAGACGTCG
>CASFIQ010000163.1 GCA_949294785.1 uncultured Collinsella sp. | reverse complement strand
CGGCCAGAGCAGGGGTGGCACGCCCGGTCCCGTTCCGAACCCGGAAGCTAAGACCCCTCGCGCCGATGGTACTGCGGTGGAGACCGTGGGAGAGCAGGGCGCCGCTGACCGGTGGACGGCACCAGCCGTTCAAGGACGAATGAAGAAGGCCCTCAGGGGCCTTTTTTCATATCTATTGTCGAGGAGGTACCGTGTTCACCGTTTTCGTTATCGGTAATATCGCGTCCGGCAAATCGACCGCTGCCCGTTACCTTGAGTCTCGGGGCGGGCGCCTTCTCGATCTTGATCAGATGGCCAAGGACCTTTATCAGCCGTGCTCCGACGTTCTCGAACGAATTGCTCAGGAGTTCGGTGATCAGATTGTTCTTGATGACGGAAAGCTCGATCGAAGTGCTCTGGCATCAGCTGCGTTCGCAACGACGGAGAGCGTCAAACGTTTGAACGATATCGTTCATCCTCTTTTGATCCAACGCCTTGCCGACATTCTGGTCGCCCCTCAGAGCTGCGCCGCCGCTCAGGCCAGCTATCCGTTCTACGTGGTTGAAATCTCGGTCGCCGCATCGTTTGCTGAAGCCTTCTCGCTGGCTGACTGCGTTATCGCGGTTACCGCCCCGTTGGAGATCCGCCGTGTCCGCGCTATCGAGCGCGGCATGAGTGGGGATGATTTCGATCGTCGAGCCGCCCTTCAACCAACCGAGCAGGAGATATGCGATCTTGCAGATGTGGTCATCGATAACAGCGCCGCAGATGACTCTTTGTTCCGCACGCTCGACGCATGGCTTTCTGAGCATGGTTTGGTGTCAAACCAAGGTTCGCTGGGGCTGTAGGCCGAGCGTGAGCCTGCTCATGCGCTTGCTCTCGAGTTCTGTTCTGGTATGTTACTAGGATACTAGCCGTGCGCCGTCCAATTCGCTGACGCTGCACGCACCTTATCCGATAAGAGGGCACGTTCATGGTTCGACGTCTGCATATCGCCGTGCTGCTTCGCGCGATTCCCCTGGTGCTGGTTCTCGCCGTGGGAATCGTCTCCTTTGTCTATGTCTCTGCTCCCGCATTCTTCTTGAGCTTCCTGTATCCCTTCGATTATGAGGAATACGTATTGGAGTCTGCGGCACGACACGATGTTGATCCGTTGCTGGTCGCGGCAATCATCGATACCGAATCGAATTGGGATGCCGAATCGCTTTCGATACACGACGCCCGGGGGCTCATGCAGGTCAAGCCGTCGACAGCTCAAGATATGATCGATCTTGGCTATGTTGATGGCGAGGTGTACCGTTCTGACGATCTGAATGATCCGGCGACCAATATCGAGTTCGGTTGCGCGTATCTCGCATACCTCCTCGATTATTTCTCCGGATCCATCGATCCCGCTATCGCCGCATATAATGCCGGGCCGTCTCCCGTCGATGACTGGCTTGATGCCGGTACCGTGCTTCATCATGCGATCACTTATCCGGAGACGCAGGCGTATCTGCTGCGCGTTCGGAACGCCTGGAACCGCTATCGAGACCTGTATCCCGGTGTTCATATCGCGGGCGGCGTTTCATCTTCGAGCAAGGGGGCTGAATAGATGGACGGTTTCGAGGTTGAGCGCGTGGGAGGCGAGCTCAAACGCTTCGGCGTGGCGGGAGAGCCCGTGCGATTCGAGGTCGTATCTCCGTTCGAGCCGTCCGGAGACCAACCCGAGGCGATCGCCTCGTTGGTCAAAGGTGTTCAGGATGGCGACC
The DNA here is from genome assembly GCA_949294785.1 of uncultured Collinsella sp. Lineage (GTDB taxonomy): Bacteria > Actinomycetota > Coriobacteriia > Coriobacteriales > Coriobacteriaceae > Coprousia. The sequence goes on along the minus strand of CASFIQ010000163.1, from coordinate 7,166 downwards.
GATACCAGGTGCTTCTTGGCGTGACGGGCTCGGGTAAGACGTTCACGATGGCGAAGACCATCGAGGCCCTGGGAAAACCGACGCTCGTGATGGCTCCCAACAAGACGCTCGCGGCGCAGCTCGCGAGCGAGCTCAAGGAGTTCTTCCCGCATAACGCCGTCGTGTATTTCGTCTCCTACTACGACTACTACCAGCCCGAGGCGTACGTACCCCAGTCCGATACGTATATCGAGAAGGATGCCTCCATCAACGAGGAGGTCGAGATGCTGCGCCATCAGGCGACGGCGTCGCTGCTCTCGCGTCGCGACGTCATCGTGGTCGCCTCGGTCTCGTGCATCTACGGCATCGGTTCGCCCGAGGACTATGCGGGCCTGGCGCCGAATGTCGACAAGAAGGTCCCGCTCGAGCGCGACGACTTCATCCATGCGCTCATCGACATCCAATACGATCGCAACGACTTCGACTTGGCGCGCGGCACCTTCCGCGTGCGCGGCGACGTCGTCGACGTGTTCCCTCCGTATGCGGAGCATCCCCTGCGGTTCGAGTTCTTCGGCGACGAGGTCGAGCTCATCGCCGAGATCGACGAGGTCACCGGCGAGATGCTGCGCGAATACGATGCGATCCCCGTTTGGCCGGCATCTCATTATGTGACCGAGAAGCCCAAGGTCACGGCCGCATTGAAGACGATCGAAGAAGAGCTCGAGGGGCGCGTGGCGGAGCTTAAGGCGGCCGACAAGCTCCTCGAGGCGCAGCGCCTGCAGCAGCGCACCGATTACGACCTCGAGATGCTCGAGACCATGGGCTACTGCAACGGCATCGAGAACTATTCCCGCCACCTGGATGGTCGCAAGCCCGGCGAGCCGCCGTTCACGCTCATCGACTATTTCCCGAAGGATATGCTCTGTATCATCGACGAGAGCCATGTGACCGTGCCGCAGATCCGCGGTATGCACGAGGGCGACCGTTCGCGCAAGGTGACGCTCGTCGAGCACGGCTTCCGACTCCCATCGGCGCTCGACAACCGACCGTTGCGTTTCGATGAGTTCGAGGCGCGCGTCCCGCAGTTCATCTACGTCTCGGCGACGCCGGGCGATTACGAGCTGCGCGTCAGCCAGAACGATGTCGAGCAGATCATCCGTCCGACGGGCCTGCTCGACCCCAAGATCGACGTGCGCCCCGTTCATGGCCAGATCGACGACCTGCTCGATGAGATTCGCGTGCGTACCGCGCGTCACGAGCGCGTGCTCGTCACGACGCTCACGAAGCGGATGGCCGAGGACCTAACCGATCACCTGCTGGACGCCGGCGTGAAGGTGAACTACATGCACTCGGACACGGCGACCATGGACCGCGTGGAGATCCTTCGCGACCTCCGCCAGGGAAAGATCGACGTGCTGGTGGGCATCAACCTGCTGCGCGAGGGTCTTGACCTGCCCGAGGTGTCGCTCGTCGCGATCCTCGATGCCGACAAGGAGGGGTTCCTGCGCAACCGGCGCTCGCTCATCCAGACGATCGGGCGCGCCGCGCGCAACGCCGACGGCGAGGTCATCATGTACGCGGACACGGTCACGGACTCCATGCGCGAGGCCATCGACGAAACCAACCGTCGTCGCAAGATCCAGATGGCGTTCAACGAGGAACACGGCATCGAGCCGCGCACCGTCCGCAAGGCGATCAACGACATCTCGAGCTTCATCGCCGAGGCGACGGAGAACGTGGGCAAGCGCGATCGCAGCCGGGGGGACTCGCTGGGGCACGGTGCGTTTTTCACGCCGGCGGGCGATGGGGCGGACGAAGCGCCGGAAAGCATCGCATCGGGAGGCCAGCGTCTCGCGGAGGAGCTCGCCAACCTCCCCAAGGACGAGCTGCAGCGCATCGTCGCTACGATGGAGGAGGACATGCGCAGCGCTTCGGAGGCGATGGACTTCGAGGAGGCGGCGCGCCTGCGCGACGCCGTGGTGCACCTGCGCGCCCTCGCCGAAGGGTCCAGCGAGGACGATGTCATCGAGGACCTGAGGCGCCGTGCCCGTAAGGGCAGCGTGTTCGGAGGCGGCAGGAAGCGCCAGGCGACGCGCACGAAGCACTGACCCTACACGAACAAGCGGGGTCCGCCCTGCGGTGCCGCAACGGGCGCCGCGGACGGGCGCTGCGGCTCGTCAAGACGGCGCGCCCATCGCGGTCCATCGCAGCTCCGGCGAACACGCGGGTGAAGCCGCCGATGTGCGTGCTCGATGGTATAATCCCTTCTCAGGGAAGGGATGCTCGGGGCTGCTCCCCGGGTTGCAAGAGATTGGTCGCAACATGACGAACGAGTACATGCCGGAGTATCGGCCCATCGACAAGCACGGTATCGCGGTGAAGATGTCCGGGGCCAAGTGGGGTCTCATCATCATGGCTGTCGCGTGTTTCGTATGGGCTGCGTTCATGTATCTCACGCCCGCGACGGGCGGCGCCGGTCTTTTGATGATCACGCCGGAAAACGGTGCGCGCGGGTTGGTGCAGCTGCTCCCGTGGGTCGGAGTCATCGCCGGCTTCCTCGCGACGGTGCTGACGCTCGGCACGCGCCCCTCCTGGGCGCTGGGATGGGCCGAGCCCATCATGGACATCCTTATGCTGCTCGCGGGCCTGTGGGGAATCTACTCGACCTCCCAGCTCGGCTCGTTCAACGGCGTTTACACCGTGGTCGGGTTCTTCCTGGCGCTCTACATCGCCATCATCGCCATCGAGCTGTACCGCCGCGGCGAGCGCATGTGGGTGGCCGAGCTCGCCGTAGCTGCCACCGTCTGGCTCATCACGTTCCTGGGCGGCCTCAACATGGCGGCCGACCATGCGCAGGTCGTGTTCTCCTGCATCGCCTTCTTCATCGCCGCATGGGGTTTCGTGTACGGCGCCATCAAGCTCGCCGGCATCCCCGCGGAGGAGTAGACGGCAGGGCGCGGGCCTTTAGGCTCCTATATTCGAAACGATAGGGCGGTCACCTTTCCCGGTGGCCGCCCTTCGTGTTCTGCGTTGGGGGTTCCCAGTTGGAGGGGCGTGTTGACCTCGATGCCGGTATTGTCAGGTTCGGGTCAGATCGCTCGCATGGCATCGCGGTGCCATGCGAACGCGGCTAGACGAGGCTCGCGATAAGCGCGCGGGCGCAGGCGATTCCGTCCGTCGCCGCGCTCATGATGCCCCCCGCATAACCGGCGCCCTCGCCGCAGGGGAAGAGGCCGGGGGTGTCGATCGCCTCGAAGGTGGTGCGGTCGCGAACCACGGTGACCGGCGAGCTCGAACGCGTCTCAACGCCGGTCAGGACGGCGTCGGGGCGGGCGAAACTGTGAAGCTTGCGGTCGAATGACGGCAGCGCCGCGCGCAGGCCGTCCAAGATGAACGAGGGGAGCGTATCATCGAGGCTTCCCCAGGTCACGCCGAGCGGATAGGTGGGTGCGACCGCGCCTCCCGCCGTGGAGGGGGCCTTCTGGAGGAAGTCCGCGACAAGCTGGGCGGGAGCGCGATAGGAGCCGCCGCCCGCTGCGAACGCGCGGCGCTCGCAGCGGCGCTGGAGCTCCACGCCGGCGAGCGGTGAGGAGCCGGGGAGGTCCTGGGGGTTGACGTTGACCAGCAGCGCGGCATTGGCGTTCGCACCGGCACGGTCGCGCTTGCTCGCTCCGTTGGTGACAACCCCTTCGCGCTCGGACGCGGCGGCGACCACCTCGCCTCCGGGGCACATGCAGAAGGTGAAGGCGCTGCGTGCTCCCTCGGGATGCGCGACGAGCTTGTAAGGTGCGGCACCGAGGAAGGGGTTGCCCGCCTCGGGACCGTATTGCGCGTGGTCGATATCCGCCTGGAGGTGCTCGATGCGCACGCCCATGGCAAAGGTCTTGCGCTCGAGCCGTACATCGCATCTGAGCAGCAGCTCGAAGACGTCGCGAGCCGAATGGCCGCACGCGAGCACGAGCCGCTCGCAGGGGATGCGCTCGATAGAGGATATGCCGGTATCGCCTGTGCGCTCGACGGTGATCGCCTGCACCGCGCCGTCCGCCGCGCGTTCGAGGTCGACCATGCGGGTGCGGAAGCGGACCTCGCCGCCGAGTTCGCGGATATCGTGCACGATGCGCTCGACGACGTCGGGGAGGATATCGGAACCGATATGCGGCTTCGCCTCCCAGAGGATGTCCTCGGGCGCGCCGGCCTCAATGAAGGTTTTCAAGATGAGGCGGTGCTCGGGGTTGCGCGTGCCCGTGGTGAGCTTGCCATCGGAGAACGTGCCCGCGCCGCCGAGCCCGAACTGGATGTTGCTTTCGGGGTCGAGCTCCGCCGTCTCGTAGAAGCGGGCGATGTGGTCGGCGCGTCGCCGTGCGTCGTCGCCGCGCTCGATGAGGAGGGGCTCGAGCCCGGCATGGGCGAGCGCGAGCGCGCAGAAGAGGCCGGCACATCCCGCGCCCACGACGACCGGGCGATGAGGGGCGAAGAGACCCTGAGGCTCGGGGAAGGCGGGGGTCGGCTCCGAGACGATGCGGACGCGGTTGCGGTCGCGCTCGCTGACGCGGTCGACGACGGCCGCCTCGTCGAGGGATTCGTCAAGTTGGAGCTGAATGGTGAGAACGAAGTGGATACGGTCCCGCCGCCGTGCGTCGATCGCTCGTCTGGTGAGCTCGAGATGGGCGATCTCGTGCGGGAGGCAGCGAAGCAGCTGCACCGCCGCGTTCATGCCGACGGAGAGGCAGCCGTAGGCGCCGCGTCCTTGGGCGAGGCTGGCGTAGATTCCCGAGATCTCGATCATGGGAGGTCCTCCTGACTCCTAACGACTGCGCGGCGCGTGCCCGGCCCGGGGCAGCGCCGCGTGTCATGCCAACGATTGTACCCGGCCCCGCCGTCTCGGGAGCCGGGCTTGCGTGCGAGAAAACGATCGGAAGCGAAATGGTCGGTGTGCGGTGGCGGTTACGGGGCGAACGGGTGCGCTCGCCCTCAGACGGAAGGTGCTTGCGGGACGAGGCGCCTGCCGCGTGCGGCACTGTCGCCGGCGCGGATTCCCGTAAGCCATGCCCAGGCGAGGTTGAAGCCACCGCAGTCGGCATCTTGATCGAGAGCTTCGCCGCAGGCGAAGAGGCTGCGGTGAGCGGGGTCCGCTATCTCAAGGGTCGCAAGATCGACGGCGTCGAGCGGGATGCCGCCGCGCCGCACCTGGGCGGATTGCTCCTGTGCGAGATCGCGCACCTCGAAAGCGAGATGCTTTGCGGCGTGCGCAAGGCGAGACGGCGAGATCTCATCCCCGTCCTCTTCGGCGGACGCGAGCACGGCGCCGGCGAGCTCGCGAGCGAGCAGGCCGTCGAACCAGCGGGGATCTCGAGCGACGGCGCGGCCGACCTCGTGTGCGCGGCGGGCGAAACGGTTGGCGAGCGCGTTGACATCGAATGCGGGGAAGAGGTCGACCTCGACCCGGTCGCCGGGTCGTGCGCGCCGCGAGAGGTCGAAGGCGACGATGCCCGATATACCCCAGCGGCGGAAGAGCACCTCGCCGCGCTCGCTCCAGATGGGGTCGGCGGAGTCGCCGGTGAACAGGGACACGGCGGCATCGGCGCGAATCCCATCCCAGGCATCGGTATCGATGGTACCGACCACGGGCGTGCAGGAGACGGGGCGAAGGATGGGGCTCTCGTCGATGTGGGGAAGTCCGAAGACCCCTGCCACCTGGGCGGAGGAACCGCCGCAAGCGATGATGAGGGCGGGAGCGCCGATGGTCCGCCGCGTACGCGGTGCGGCGGCGAGAGCACGCCGGAGCGCGCGAAGGTCCGCATGCGCATCGCCCTTCCGCTTGGCATGCAAGGGGCCGGAGGGGCAGGTGATATCGAGCGACCAGCAGCCCTGTGTGCCGCCGGGATCGAGGTGCTCGACGCGTTCGATATTCGAGCCGGCGACCACCTCGACACCGCAGCGGGCCGCCGCGCCGAGGAGCGCATCGCGCACGGATGCCGCGCGCTTGCTGTACGGGTAGAGCCGGTCCCCCTCGGCCGCGGTCATGATGCCGACCGACGCGAAGAAGCGTTCGAGGGCGTCCTCGGGCCCGGGACCCATGATGGCGCGCGCCGCCTCGGGATGGAGGTAGCGTGCGGGGTCGAGATGGCTGTTGGAGATGTTGCAGCGGCCGTTGCCCGTGGCCAAGATGGAGAGTCCGGCCTCCGCATCCCGCTCGAGGATGGCGACGCGGCAGCCCTGCCGCGCTGCCGTGACGGCGGCGGCGAGGCCCGATGCCCCGCCGCCGATGACGATGACGTCGTATGCGTTTTCGGGAACGGTCGCCACGAGGTTACTCGGCGGCTTCCGGGGCGTCCTCGCCCTCGTGAGCGGGCACGGCCTCGCAGGCGGCGACCGCCTCGGGCAGGAGGTCCGCTGGCAGGGACTCCTCGATGGCGCCGGCGTCGCACGCGAGCGCGAGTGCGGGGTCGATCGGCAGGCGGCCGAGGACCTTCAGGTTATAGGTCGCGGCGACCTCGTCGAGCTTGCTCTGGCCGAAGACCTCGATCTTCTTCCCGCAGTCGGGGCAGACGACATAGCTCATGTTCTCGACGATACCGAGGATGGGCACGTTCATCTTGTCGGCCATGTTGACCGCTTTGGCCACGATCATCGAGACGAGGTCCTGCGGGCTCGTGACGACGACGATGCCGTCGACGGGCAGCGACTGGAAGACGGTGAGCGCCACGTCGCCGGTGCCCGGGGGCATGTCGACCAGCAGGTAGTCAAGCGGGCCCCAGGAGGTGTCGCTCCAGAACTGCTTGATGGCGCCGGCGATGACGGGGCCGCGCCACAGCACGGGGTCGGTCTCGTTGGCCAGAAGCAGGTTCGACGACATGACCTTGATGCCGGCGCTCGAGACCTCGGGCAGAAGCAGGTTCCCGATGCCGCTGGCGCGCCTACCGCTCATGCCGAGCATCTTGGGGATGGAGGGGCCGGTGATGTCGGCGTCGAGCACGCCGACGGTGTGCCCGCGGCGGTTGAGCTCGACGGCGAGCGAGCCGGTGACGAGCGACTTGCCCACGCCGCCTTTGCCGGAGAGCACAGCGATGACGCGCTTCGCCTGCGACAGCGAGTTCTCCTCGAACTCGAGCGGCGCGGTCTGGCCGCCGGCGGCGGCCGCATGCTCGCATGTTGCCATGGGATGTCCTTTCCTGAGCGGACGCGGG
>CASFIQ010000162.1 GCA_949294785.1 uncultured Collinsella sp. | reverse complement strand
GGCGTCGCGATCGACGGGGCGCTCCGCGTGCTCAGGCGCAGCCCCCGCGTGCACGCTGCCCTCCGCCGCGGCGTGCTGGGCCCCGCTGCGGTCACGGGCGAGGCGTCGCTTCGCCAGGACGTGATCGACGAGCTCGCCGAGGCGGGCGAGGGCGCCGACCATATCCATCGCCTGTGCGAGCGCGACCATTGCGGCTGCGGTGACGCGCGCCAGGGCTCCTTGGCGGACGACGCGGAGGAGCGGCACGGGCATGGAAGCTCCCGCGACCACGGTGACCGCGACCACGCTCATGCCCACGCCCACGCCCATGGAGCCGGGATGGGCTCGCCGCTTGCGTCCGCCGTGCGCAGCGCGCTCGCGCACACCGTCCAGGTGACGTTCTTCATCTATCTTGTGACCTGCGCGCTCGTCGCCGTCCTGGAGGTCGGTGGCGAGGACGTCCTGGCAGGGATCCTTACCGCCAACCCCGTCGTGGCCGTGTTCGTCGCGGCGCTCGTGGGCCTCATTCCCAACTGCGCGGCGAGCGTGGTGGTCACGGAGCTCTACCTTGAGGGCGTCCTCGCGTTCGGCGCCATGCTCGCCGGCACCCTCGTCGGTGCGGGGGCGGGCTTTCTCGTGCTCTTCCGCACCAACCGCAGTGTGCGCGAGAACGCGGTCATCCTGGCGCTGCTCTACGTGCTGGGGGTTCTGGCGGGTGTCGCGGTGACGGCCGCCGGGTTCTAATCCCGCTTCGCGATACGGTGGATGATCAGCCCGCTTCTGAGCTTGGGCTCGAACCAGGTGGATTTCGGCGGCATGAGCATGCCCGCGTCCGCCACATCGAGAAGCTGGTCGATACGCGTCGCGCACATCGTGAACGCGACCCCGTCCGCGCCCGCGCGCCGTTCGAGCTCGCCGGTGCCGCGGATGCCGCCCACGAACGAGATGCGCGGGTCCTCGCGCACGTCGCCGATGCCGAGCACCGGCTCGAGCACGCGCTTCTGGAGGATTGACACGTCGAGCGCCTCCACCGGGTCGGCGCTTCCCGTCTGATCGGCGATTCGGGGTCCGACGGTCAGGCGCCACCATCTCCCGTTGGCGAACATCCCCATCTGACCGGGGGCGTCGGGCTCGACGGACGCCCCCGTCTCGTCCGCGATGAAGCCGGCGCGCTCGATCGCTTGGATCAGCTCGTCGGCGCTCATGCCGGCGCGGTCCGCGACCACGCGGTTATAGGGCAGGATCTCGAGCTCGCTGGCGGGGAAGAGCACGGACAGGAAGTAGTTGAAGGGCTCCCTGCCCGTTAGGATGCCTGCCGCGCGGGCCCGCTCGCGCATCTCGTGCGAGACGCGCACCGCCGAGGCGGTCCGGTGGTGCCCGTCAGCGATGTAGGCGCAGGGCACGCGCTTCATCATCTCGCGGATCGCCTCGACGCTCTCGGGCCGGCGGACCTGCCACATGCGCTGGCGCACCCCCTCGTCGTCGCAGAAGTCGTAGAGCGGGGTCCCAGCCTTGGCGGAGGCG
>CASFIQ010000161.1 GCA_949294785.1 uncultured Collinsella sp. | reverse complement strand
GAGTCTGGGCCGTGTCTCAGTCCCAATCTGGCCGGTCGGTCTCTCAACCCGGCTACCCGTTGTCGGCACGGTGGGCCGTCACCCCGCCGTCTACCTGATGGGCCGCGGAGCCATCCCCTCCCGTCGGGGCTTTAGCCGGGGCGCCATGCGGCGCCCCGGGGTATCCGGTATTACCCGTCCTTTCGGGCGGCTATCCCGGGGGAGGGGGCAGGTTCTCCACGTGTTACTCAGCCGTTCGCCACTCGCTTCCACCCGGAGGTGGGTGCCGTTCGACTTGCATGTGTTAGGCGCGCCGCCAGCGTTCATCCTGAGCCAGGATCGAACTCTCCGTCCAAAGATATGGTTCCGGGACGGGAGCCCGGGCCTGACCGGCGTGACGCCGATCGGATCCATCGTCCGTATATCCTGCCTGGAAGGGACGGGGCTCTCATTCGAACCCTGTCTTCTTCCTGTCACATATATAAAGAGAATGGTGTCTGTCCGTCTCTCCGGGACCCCGGGCCCTAGGCCCGCGGTCCCCCGCGATATCCGGTTCTCAAGGTGCCCGCCCGCGGGCGGCTGCCCGCGCGGCAAGGAGATATATTGCCAGCCTCCCCGGCCCCGCGCAAGGGGTATCCGGAGGTTCACGATTCCTACACAAATGGTTCTTTTTCGCGCATATCAGTATCTATATATAGTGTTTGTACGACGCTTATCCCCTATTCCCTACCGTTCGCCGACGCTGAACGGTACCGCAGCTCGGATTTGGCTATAGGGGGCGCTCTCCGCGCGCCCAGGAGCAGCCCGCATCGATCAGCTCGTCGCGCCGCTCGACCGTCGGGGCCTCCGCGTAGACGCGCACCACCGGCTCGGTGCCGCTGGGGCGGAGCAGCAACCAGGACTCGTCCGCGAACTCAAGGCGCAGGCCGTCCATATGACTGACCGCCACCGGCTCCTGGCCCGCCACGTCGGTTGGGTTGACACCGGGCAGCATCAGGCTCAGCATCTCCACGTTCTCCGGCGGCACGCGCAGATCGCGACGGGCGTAGCTCGTCGCCCCCAGGTCGCGCTCCAGCTGATCGACGAGCGCGCCGAGGGGCTTGCCGGTCTTCGCCATGAGCTCGAGGAGCAGCAGGCACGCGAGGATCCCGTCGCGCTCGGGGCAGATCGCCGGCACGCAGATGTTGCCCGCCTCCTCGCCGGCGAGCAGGACATCCCCCTTCAAGATCTCCTCGTAGAGGTGCTTGAAGCCCACGGGCTTGACCGTCACGCGGCATCCCAGCTCGCGCGCGGCGCGGCGCGCCAGGACCGAGGTCGACTGGTTCAGCACCACGCGCCCCGTCATACCGCGATGCTCGATGAGATGGCGCGTGATGAGCGCGATGATCTTGTTGGCGCTCACATAGGCGCCGGTCTCGTCGACGGCGCCCACGCGGTCGGCGTCGCCGCCCGTGACCAAGCCGGCGTGGGCGCCATGCGCCACCACGGCGCGCTCGCAGTCATCCACCCACGGCTCGATGGGATCGGGGTGGATGTCGTCGCGATCCAGATCGTCCCTTCCGTGGATCTCCACCGCATCCACGCCGAGGGCTCCGAGAACCTGCGGCACGTAGCCGCGGGCCGAGCCGTACAGCGGGTCGTATACGACCTTCAGATGGGCGTGCGCTATGGCATCGGCGTCTACCGCCGAGCACAGATGGTCGAGATACGAGGTCGCAAGGTCGCAGCGCTGGATGGGGCCGCGCCCCACCTCGGGGCTGGGGTCGATGGCCGCCTCGATCTCGTCGGCGGCATCGCCTAAGAGCGTGCCGCCGCCTTCCATACGAAGCTTCACACCCAGATAATCCGACGGATTGTGCGAACCGGTGACCATGAGGCCGCCGACCGCGCGCTGGTCGCGCGCGAGCGTCCATGAGAGGGCGGGGGTGGGGACCGCGCGGTCCGCCACCTTTACCACGAGACCGTGGGCCGCGAGCACCCGCCCGGCGAGTAGCGCGAAGCGCTCGGCCGCGGGGCGCGTGTCGTACCCCACGTACGCGATCGCGCCGGGGGCGGACCGTGCCCACACCCTACCCGTCGCGTCCGCGATCCTGACGAGGTTCTCCTCGGTGAAGTCGTCGTCCAAGCGGGCGCGCCAACCATCGGTCCCAAAGCGAATCATCGTCGACAAGCTCTGCTACGCTCCTTATCTCTCTAGCCGCCGCGCGCCTATCCGATACACGGCACCCGGCATCTGCCTACTCATATACCCCGAAGCGCGACGCTCAGGTGCCTTGTCAAAACTCTGCAGGCCTTCTCCATGGGATCCGCCGCGATGCGAGGCGGCATGCGTCAGCGCGGGTCGAAGAGCCCCGCCCGATCGAGTGCCTCCGCCTGCGCAGCGCAGGTTCGTGCCGTGGCGCCGCAGCATGCGCCCACCACGCGGGCACCGGAGCGCACCCATGAGACGCACGAGGCGGCGAACGCGTCGGGGTCCTCGTCCCACCGAAGCGCCCCGTCCTCGCTCCGGCAGGGCTCGCCCGCATTGGGCCGCACCATGACCGGGGTACGGGCGGAGGCGGCCATGCGGGGGACCGCCGCATCCGCCGCCGCAAGCGAGCAGCAGTTGACGCCCACCGCCGCGGCGCCGCGACGTTCGGCCCACACCACGGCCCCCTCGATCGTAAGCCCGTCTCCCAGCAGATTCCCCGCCTCGTCGATTGCGAAGCTCACCAGGACGGGCATGCCGGAGGCGACATCGAGCGCGCCCGCGAGCGCCGGCTCGAGGTCGCGGATCGAGGTGAAGGTCTCGAGCAGCAGCGCATCGACCCCGGCGGCAAGCAGCGCGTGGGCCTGTTCGCGGTACGCGGCGCGGGCGGCGCGGTATTCCGGGGAGTCCTCGCGCACCCACGCGAGACCGCACGGCCCCATCGACCCTGCAAGCAGCTGCGGGCGCGCGGCGCGGGCCGCGTCGACCGCCGCCCGGTTCACCTCGCGCACGTCAGGCAGGATTCCGTCGCGCTCGAGCGCGGGCGCGCTCGCCTGGAAGGTGTTGGTGATGAGCAGCTGGGCGCCCGCGGCGGCGTACAGCTGGTGGATGTTGGCAACCGTCTGCTGCTCCGCCAGATTCCAGAAGGCCGGGGGGATATCGGCACCATCGGGCTGGGACAACAGGACGCTCCCGACGGGTCCCTGGGCGAGGATCGTGCCGTTCGACAGGCGCGCGCCGAACTCCTCGGCGCCGATGCGGTTGTAATAGGTGGTATCGAAGTCGCCGAAACGCATATCGCCCGCAGGCCGGGAGGGCATCCCGGGCCCATCCGCTGACATGGCGCTACTCCTCGGTGATGCAGACGTTCTGCTGCTCGAGGTAATCGAGCCAGCGGTCCATCGTGTCCTGCGAGAGCGCATGCTCCATCTGGCATGCCTCGGCGTCCGCGCGCTCGAACGGGACCCCGAGCTCCTGGACGAGGAACGACCGCAGCAGCCGGTGCCGGCGCCACACGGCCTCGCCCGCCTCGCGCCCCGCCGCGGTAAGGGTGACCTTTCCGTAGGGCGCCTGCTCGACCATGCCCTGGGCCTTGAGCACCGAGATCGCTTTGTTGACCGAGGCCTTCGAGACGTCGAGCTGCGTGGCGATATCGACCGATCGCACGCCGTCGGCACCGTGGCGCTCCTGCTCCAGGCGCACGATGCACTCCAGGTAGTCCTCGCTCGCCATGGTCAGGTGAAGCTCGTTATCGGCGATATCCATACGGCCCTCCTTGCTATGCGCGCCGGCGGTCACCGGCGCGGTCGGAGCGAAAACGAGGGACGCCCCCGCACGCTCCGTCTTGCATTCTACCCCATCCCGCCGAAAGTCAGCGCCCCTCAACGCGCGGGAGCCCATCGTGCTAGAGTGGGTGGCGCCACGGCCGATGGGGCGCCACGGGCGCCCGCATCAACCGTCCTTTCTGCAACCGGATTTCGATTGGAGTTCCCATGGCAGCCGTTCCCGCCCCGCATGATGCATCCGACGTACTCGAACGCTTCTGGCGCTACGTGCAGGTCCCCACCACCTCCGCCGACGAGCATGCCGACCGGGTTCCCTCCACTCCGGAGCAAAAAGATCTTGCCAACCTGCTCGCCGACGAGCTGCGCGGCATCGGCGCCGAGGACGTCCAGGTGACCGAGCACGCCTACGTCCTCGCACGAATCCCCGCGAGCCCGGGTGCCGAGGACCGGCCCCGTCTGGGCCTGATCGCGCACCTGGACACCACCGAGGTGGTCAGCGGCACCGGCGTGCGCCCGCGCATCGTGTCCTATACGGGAGGTCCGCTCGTGGCGGGGGCGCGCGACGGAGAGACGATCCAGATCGGGCCCGACAAGCTCCCCGACCTCGACGCCCTGGTGGGCGAGGACCTGGTGGTGACCGATGGCACCACCCTGCTCGGCGCGGACGACAAGGCGGGCATCGCCGAGATCATGGCGCTTGCGAGCCGCTTGGCGAAAGAACCGTCGCTCCCCCACCCGCCGCTCGTCATCTGCTTCTGCCCCGATGAGGAGATTGGCCACGGCGCCGCGCTGCTCGACATCGAGGCGTTCGGATGCGAGGCCGCCTACACCGTGGACGGCGGCCCGGTGGGCGAGCTCGAGTGGGAGTGCTTCAACGCAGCCGAGGCGGTCGTGCGATTCCGCGGCCGTTCCATCCATCCCGGCGACGCCAAGGGGCGCATGGTCAACGCCGCGAACCTCGCCTGCGCCTACCACGCCCTGCTGCCCGCCGAACAGCGCCCCGAGCACACCGAGGGGTACGAGGGCTTCATCCATCTGGAGGGAATCTCGGCGACCTGCGAGCACGCGACGGCGCGCTACATCGTGCGCGATCACGATGCGGAGCGCTTCGCCCGCAAGCTCGACCTCGTCGAGCGCGCGGCCGCCTATGTGAACGCCGTGCAGGGAGACGATGTCGTCACGGTCGAGATCAAGCAGCAGTACCGCAACATGGCGGAGGTCGTGCGCGAGCATCCCGAGCTCATCGAGCGCGCGAAGGAGGCCTTCCGGGCCGCAGGGGTCGAGCCGCGCGAGCTCCCCATCCGCGGCGGCACCGACGGCGCGCAGCTATCGTTCCGCGGGCTTCCCTGCCCCAACCTCTCGACCGGCGGCTACTGCTGCCACGGTCCGAACGAGTTCATCCCCGTCTCATCGCTCGAGCGCATGGTCGACGTGCTCACCGAGCTCGTCGCGCGGTTCGCGTAGGCGAAGCGCTGGACGCGGCATCATACGGCGCCGTCCAAACCTGCGGAATGCAAGGAGCGGGGCCCGCTCGACCGGAGCGGGCCCCGCTTTCTCTTCTCGATACCCGGCGCGGATGCGCTATTGGACGGTGGCGGTGCCGTCGCCTTCCGCCGAATCCTCGCCCTCGGCCGACGCCGACCCACTCGTGACCGCGGTGCCGTCGCTCCAGGAGGTGTTCGAGTTATCGGAGAGGTCCCCGATCGTGGCGGACTGGCCGTCGCCCGACCCCATGGTCTGCGGACCCTGCGGGTCATCGCCCGCGTTGATGCGCTCCATCATGGCGGCAACCTCGTCCTCGATCAGGAACACGTAGCTCTGGCCGTTGATGTAGGTGTCCTCGCCCGCCCACGACGGCAGGTTGGCCGAATAGATGTCGTCGATATCCATGCCACGCATCGCGTTCACCAGGCTGATGATGTCCGTGACGGACAGCGAGGTGTGCACCATGTCGGCGAGCGATTCCAGGATCGCGGGGATTGTGGCGACGTCGAGGTTGTTCAAGATCTTATCCGCAAGCGCACCGAGCACCATGCGCTGGTGGCGCATGCGGGTGTAGTCGCCATCCGAGTAGATGTAGCGCGAGCGGCTGAACGCGAGGGCGTGCTCGCCGTCGAGGTGCTGCTGGCCGGATTGAATCTCGATGCCGGGAAGGTACTCGTCGCCGATGAGCTCGTCGCCCTCGGGGATGTAGAGGTCGATGCCGCCCACCGCGTCGATGAGCGTCTGCATGCCCTCGAAATTGATCTCGGCGTACTGCGAGATCTGGATGCCCAGCAGGTCGTTCAGCACCTCGACCATCTCGCTGGCGCCCGACCCGTCATCCATCTGACCGTAGGTGAACACGGCGTTGATCTTCATCTCCGAGCCGTCGTAGACCACGTAGGTGTCGCGCGGGATGGAGATGAGCGTCGCGGACTTCGCGGTGGGGTCGATGCGCGCCACGATGATCGAGTCGGTGCGGTAGAGGTCCTCGCCGGGGCGTCCGTCGGTACCCAGCAGCAGCATGTAGAACGGCTCGTGCGCCACGTCGGAGTCGACGAGGGTCACGAGCAGGTCGTTGGTGATGACGTCGCCATCGTTCAGGCGCGAGATAAGGCTCGACGCCCAAACGCCCAGCGCCACGACGCCGGCGACGAGCACGCCCAGAAACGCGCACAGGATGCCCCGGCGCACCATCTTGCCGCGGCGGCGCTGCCGGGAGCGCTCGGTGTAGCGGCTGACGTTGTCGCGGCTGTAGATGCGGCTCGCCGCGCTCGACGAGGGCCGGCGGACATCCTGGATGGGTTTCTTACGCATGCTCATATCGTCGTCCTCGTTGTTCGTTTAATCTTCGTCTGAGGGGTCGGGCACGCTCACGCGGTCGACGCGCGCCCCCAAGCCGACCAGCTTCTCGCAGAAGCGCTCGTACCCGCGGTCGATATGGTGGATCGCCGAGACGTCGGTCTCGCCCTCGGCCACGAGCCCCGCCACCACGAGCGCCGCGCCGCCGCGCAGGTCGGGCGACACCACCTGGGCGCCCGAGAAATGATCGACGCCGCGCACGATGGCATGATGGCTCTCGATGCGGATCTGCGCGCCCATGCGCACCAGCTCGGAAGCGAACATGAAGCGGTTCTCGAAGATGTTCTCGGTAATGACCGAGTTGCCATCCGCGAGCGCGGAGAGCACCATGACCTGGGCCTGCATGTCGGTGGGGAAGCCCGGGAAGGGAAGCGTCTGGATGTCGACGGGCGCGATGCGCTCCGCGCGCCTCACATGCACGCCGTCAGGAATGCGCTCGATATCGATCCCCATGATCTCGAGCTTCTTCAAGACCATGCCCAGGTGATGCGGGTTGAACCCAGTGATATCGATTCCGTCCTCGCCCGCGGCGAGCGCGCCGGCGACGATGAAGGTTCCAGCCTCGATACGGTCGCCAATCACGCGATGGGTCACGGGATGCAGCTCATCGACGCCCTCGATTGTGACCACGGGGGTGCCCGCGCCCTCGATCTTGGCGCCCATCTTGTTCAGCATGTCCGCCAGGTCGACGATCTCGGGTTCGCGCGCGGCGTTATCGATGATCGTGGTGCCCTTGGCGCGCACCGCCGCCATGATCAGGTTCTCGGTGGCGCCGACGCTCGCGAACTCGAGCGTGACCACGGTGCCGTGCATGCCGTCCTCGGCATCGGCGAAGATATAGCCGTGCTGGGTGTCGAACGAGACGCCGAGCGCCTCGAGCCCCAGGATATGCATATCGATCTTGCGGGCGCCCAGGTTGCAGCCGCCGGGCATGGCGATCTTCGCGCGGCCGAACCGCCCCAGAAGCGGTCCCATGACCGCGGTCGAGGCGCGCATCTTGGCAACGAGGTTGTACGGAGCCTCCCACGAGTCCGCACTCGACGTGTCGATCTTGAGCGTATGCTCGTCGGCGACCTCGATGGAGCAGCCCAGGCCCTTCAGGACCTTGCCCATCACGTGGACGTCGGAGATGTTGGGGACGTTTTCCAGCGTGGTGACGCCGGGGGCGAGCAGCGTCGCCGCCATCAGCTTGAGTGCAGAGTTCTTCGCTCCCGAAACGTGCACGGTTCCAGATAGAGCGTTTCCGCCCTGTACCCGAATGATATCCACTGGCTGAACTCTCTCCTGGTCGCGGTCACTTGAACGGCAGGCCACGCACACCCATGCGCCTCCGCGCCGGTCCGTCACCTACGATGCGAGCACCAGCTCGCACCAAGCGATTTCATTATAGAGATAAGCACGCCGCGCATCGTCTTCTGACAAATTACTCAGCTTGTCTTCAAAATCTGCCTTACGGGCCGCAACCTTCTCGCGGTCGACGGCGTCGGCATCGCAGGCGCGGTCGGCCAGGAGCACCACCTCGTCCGCGGTGACCTCGGCGTAGCCGCCGCTCACCACGAAGCGCCGGTCGACGGTGCCCATCTGCGTGTCCGAGACGCGGACGACGCCCTGGGAGAGCGTGCAGATCTCGTTGGCGTGCCCGCTCGCGACGCCCAGCTCGCCATCGGTGCCGGGGAGCGCGACGAACGCGCACTCCCCCTCGTAGGCGCTCGTTTCAGGGCAGACGATCCGGATCTGCATGGCTTACCTGCCCTGCCCGGCGGCATCCCCCGCCATCTTCGCGGCGCGCTCGCGCACATCATCGATCGTGCCGGCGTAGCGGAACGCCTGCTCGGGCAGGTCGTCGCACTTGCCGTCGACGATCTCGGCGAAGCTGCGCACCGTGTCCTCGACATGGATGTAGACACCGGGGTTGCCGGTGAACTTCTCCGCCACATGGAACGACTGGGAGAGGAACTGCTGAAGCTTGCGCGCGCGGGCGACGGTCAGGCGCTGCTCTTCGGAGAGCTCGTCCATGCCCAGAATCGCGATGATGTCCTGCAGGTCCGAGTACTCCTGCAAGATCTCCTGCACCTTCACGGCCACGCGATAGTGCTCCTCGCCCACGATCGAGGGATCCAGGGCGTCGGAGCTGGAGGCCAGAGGATCGATTGCCGGGTAGAGGCCCAGACTCGCGATGGAGCGCGACAGGACCGTCTGGGCGTCGAGGTGGGTGAAGGTGGTCGCCGGAGCGGGGTCCGTGAGGTCGTCCGCCGGCACGTAGACCGCCTGGACCGAGGTGATCGAGCCGGTCTTGGTGGAGGTGATGCGCTCCTGCAGGTCGCCCATCTCGGTCGCGAGCGTGGGCTGGTAGCCCACGGCGGAGGGCATGCGGCCCAGAAGCGCCGAGACCTCGGAGCCCGCCTGCGAGAAGCGGAAGATGTTATCGATGAACAGCAGCACGTCCTGACCGCGGTCGCGGAAGTACTCCGCGGCGGTGAGGCCGGCGAGGCCCACGCGCAGGCGCGCTCCGGGGGGCTCGTTCATCTGGCCGTAGACCAGGCAGGTCTTCTCGATGACGCCGGACTCGGTCATCTCCAGGTAGAGGTCGGTACCCTCGCGGGTGCGCTCGCCCACGCCGGTGAAGACGGAGGTTCCGTTGTGCTCCTGCGCCAGGTTGTTGATGAGCTCCTGGATGAGCACCGTCTTGCCCACGCCGGCGCCGCCGAAAAGGCCGGTCTTGCCGCCGCGGATGTAGGGCTCGAGCAGGTCGACCGCCTTGATGCCGGTCTCGAAGATCTCGGTGGTGGTGGTGAGCTCGTCGAAGTGCGGCGCGGGATGGTGGATGGGGTAGTAGTCCTCGACCTCGGGCATCTCCTTGCCGTCGACCGGCTTGCCCAGCACGTTCCAGATGCGGCCCAGGGTCGCCGGGCCCACCGGCATGGTCATGGGGCCGCCGGTATCGGTTGCCGAGAGGCCGCGCGTGAGACCGTCGGTGGAGGTCATGGCGACCGTGCGGACCACGCCGCCCGGCAGCTGGCTCTCGACCTCGAGGATCGTGGAGACATGGCCCATGGGCGTGTCAGCCTCGACGGTCAGCGCGTTGTAGATCGCCGGCACCTCGCGGTCGAAGCGCACGTCGACCACGGGGCCGACGATGCGGACGATGCGGCCGTCGCCTGCGGTGTGGCGCCGGACGGCATCCTTGATGTCGGCGAAATCGGTCGTCGCAGCCATTGCTATTCCTCCTCCAGCGCCGAGGCACCGCCCACGATCTCGTTGATCTCGGTGGTGATGGAGCCCTGGCGCACGCGGTTGTAGGTGCGGGTCAAGGTGGCGATGATCGCCGTGGCGTTCTCGGTCGCGGAGTGCATCGCGCGACGGCGCGCGCCCTGCTCGGCAGCGGCCGAGTCGATCAGCGCCTGGTGGATGACGGTCTGGATGTAGCTGGGCACCAGGTCGCCCAGCACGCGCTCGGCCGTGGGCACGAAGCGGAAGGACGACGAGATGCGGCTGGGCGCCTCGCCCTCGTTCTTGCGCGGGCCGCGCGACAGCGCCACCATCTCAGGGTCGAGCGGCAGCAGCTGCTCGCGGCGGAGATCTTGCTCCACGCGGTTCTTCGCGTGATGATAGACGACCTCCACGCGGTCGAGCTCGCAGGCGGCGTAGCGGTCGGAGATGTAGCTCGCGATCATGCGCGCCTGGGCAAGCGTGGGCTCGGCGGAGATGCCCTCGAAGTGCATCACCACGTTGGCACGGTGGGCCAGGTACTCGCTGGGCTTGCGGCCGCAGGCGATGACCTCGCACTCCATGCCGTCGCGCGCGCACTCGCGCATGATCTTCTCGCAGGTGCGCTCCACGCTCACGTTGAAACCGCCCGCCAGGCCGCGGTCGCTCGCGATCGCGACCACCAGCACGCGGCGGCAGGCCTCATGGCGCCGCAGCAACGGCGCGTCGCCCGCGGCCTCGGTGTCCTGCGCCACGGTGAGCATGACGTCGGTCAGGGCCGACTTATATGCCTCGGAGGCGTAGGCGCGGTCGAGCGCGCGGCGGATCTTCGCCGTGGAGACCATCTCCATCGTGCGCGTGATCTGCTTCGTGCTCGTGACCGAGGTGATGCGCTTCTTGATCTCGCGAAGGTTCGCCATGGAGCTAGCTCTCCTCGCCCTCGTCCGGCTCGACCTCGACGACGTGCTTGCTTGCGAAATCGCGCTTGTAGTCGCCGATAACGCGATCCAGGGCCTGGGTCAGGTCGTCGCCGATCTTCTCGGTGCGCAGGCGCTCGAGAATCTTGCCGTAGGAGTTGTTCATGTACTCGACGAGCCCGTCGCGGAACTCCAGCACCTGCGACAGGGGCAGGTCGTCGATGTATCCCTTGTTGCCGGCGTAGAGCGCCACGATCTGGTCCGCCACGTCGAGCAGGTGGAAGCGCGGCTGCTTGAGGAGCTCGGTCATGCGCGAGCCGTGGGTCAGCTGCTGCTGGGTTGCGGTATCGAGGTCGCTGCCGAACTGCGAGAAGCCGGCGAGCTCGCGATAGGACGCGAGGTCCAGGCGGAGGTTGCCCGCGACCTGCTTCATCGCCTTGGTCTGGGCGGCGCCGCCCACGCGGCTGACCGAGATGCCCACGTCAACCGCCGGGCGCTGACCCTGGAAGAACAGGTCGCTTTGCAGGTAGATCTGGCCGTCGGTGATCGAGATCACGTTGGTGGGGATGTAGGCGGACACGTCGCCGTCCTGCGTCTCGATGAGCGGCAGCGCCGTCATGGAGCCCGACCCGTGCGCCTCGGAAAGCTTGCAGGCGCGCTCGAGCAGGCGGGAATGCAGGTAGAAGATGTCGCCGGGGTAGGCCTCGCGTCCCGGCGGGCGGCGCAGCGTCAGCGACATCTGACGGTAGGCGACGGCCTGCTTGGAGAGGTCGTCGTAGATGACGAGCACGTGACCGCCGGGATTGTCGGGACCGGCGGGCTTGCCGTCGGCGCCGTTGTACATGAAGAACTCGCCGATCGCGGCGCCCGCCATGGGGGCGATGTACTGCATGGGCGCCGACTCGGCGGCGGTCGCCGAGACGATGACCGTGTAGTCGAGAGCGTGGTGCTTCTCGAGCGTCGCGCGGATCGCGGCGACGGTCGAGGCCTTCTGGCCGATGGCCACGTAGATGCAGATCATGCCCTTGCCGCGCTGGTTGATGATCGCATCGATCGCGATGGCGGTCTTGCCCGTCTTGCGGTCGCCGATGATGAGCTCGCGCTGGCCGCGGCCGATCGGGATCATGGAGTCGATGGCGAGGATACCCGTCTGCACGGGCTCGCACACGGGCGTGCGGTCGATGACGCCGGGCGCCTTGAACTCGATGGGGCGGCGGTGCGAGGTGCGGATCTCTCCCAGGCCGTCGATCGGCTGGCCCAGCGGGTTCACCACGCGGCCCAGCATGGAGCGGTCCACGGGGATATCCATGATGCGCCCGGTGGTCCGGCACTCGTCACCCTCCTTGATGACGGAGACGTTGCCGAACAGCACCGCGCCCACCTCGTCGCGCTCGAGGTTCTGGGCGAGGCCGTAGACGGTCTCGCCGGTCTCGGCGCTCTTGAACTCAAGAAGCTCGCCCGACATGGCGCCGCGCAGGCCCGACACGCGGGCGATGCCGTCGCCGACCTCGTCGACGAGGCTCACCTCCTGCGTGTCGACCGCCGCGGAAAGCGTGTTCAGGCGCTCGGCGAGCGCCGCCGCGATGGTCGAGGCATCAATCGTTGCCGGCATGAGCTGCCTCCCTTTCACTGGTGAGGTTCGCGACGTCGAGCGCCTCGCGCGCAGCGCGCAGCTGGGTGCGCACCGAGGCGTCGCGGCGCTCGCCGCGGGCCTCCACGATGACGCCGCCCAGGATAGCGGGGTCGACGCGCTCGATCAGGAACACCTGGCAGCCGAGGTCCGCCTCGTACTGGGCGCGAATCTCTTCGCGCAGGTCGTCCTCGAGCGGCACCGCGGTGGTGATCGTCACGCCCACCACGTCGCCGTCCTCGTCCACCATCTGGCGGTAGGCGTCGGCGACCTGGGGCAGAAGATCGAGCTGGTCGCGCTCGACCATGGTCTTGATGACCGCAAGGACCTCGGGCGACGCCTCGGCGATCGCGTCGAGCGCGCGACGGTCCGGGAAGACGCGCCCCTCGGACTTGGCGGCCTCGATGAGCGCGCGGGCGTAGGTCTCGAGGACCCGGTTCTCCCGACGGCTAGTTGGCATTCAGGCTACCCGCTTCCTTGATGTAGCGCTCGATAAGGCGACGCTGCTCGCCGTCCTCGTCAAGCTGGCGCTCCACGATCTTGGAGGCGACGGATACCGAGAGGTCGGCGATCTGGGCCGCCGCGTCGGCGAAGATCGCGCGGCGCTCCTCCTCGGCGTTGGCATGGGCCTTGGCGATGATCTCCTCGGCCTCGGTGTGGGCGGCGGCGACGATGCGCTGGCGCTCGACCTCGGCGTCCTTCCGCGCGGCCAGCACGATGTCGGCCGCCTGGCGGCGGGCGTCGGTCACCAGGGCGTCGGAGGCCTCGCGGTCGGCGATCGCCTTCTGCTTGGTCTTCTCCGCCTCGTCGAGGCTCTCGGCGATGCGGCGCTCGCGCTCGTCCATCATGGAGAGCACCTGCGGCCACACCAGCTTCGCCATCACGGCGAGGATGATCAGGAAGGCGATGAGCGCGGGCACGAACTCGGCCATCTTGGGCACGAGGATGTCGATGCCGCCGGCGCCCTCCTCCTCGGCGAACGCGCATGCCGGCGCGACGAGGTTCGCCGTCGCCAGCGCGGCCGCCGCGAGGGCGGCACTGCGATAGGTCTTCATAAGGTCAGCTCCTTATCGAGATGCGAATACGGAGGCCGTGCCTTAGGAGATGAGGGTCACGACGAAGCCGATGAGGCCCAGGGCCTCGGCGAAGGCGGACGCCAGGATGAAGACGGTGAACGCGCGGCCCTGGATCTCGGGCTGGCGAGCCATGGCGCTCGTGGCTCCGAAGGCGGCCAGACCGATGGCGAGCGCGGCGCCGATGACGCCAAGACCGTAACCGATAACTCCCACAATTTCCTCCTCATGACATGCGCTTGCGCGCGGGATACCTATGGTGACCCAACAGGGTCGCATCTATGCCCACGGGCGCATCGCGCCCGATAAGACCAGCTTCGCGGCGAAGCGCCGCCTCGGTCAGTGCTCGTCCGCCTCCGCGATCTGGATGTAGACGGCCGTGAGGATGGTGAAGACGTACGCCTGCACGAACGCGACGATCATCTCCACCACGTAGATGATGAGCAGGATCGCGAGCCACGCGATACTCGGCAGCGCCATGGCGGCGTTGAGGGCGGAGAGCTGCTCGAAGAGCGGCTCGGCGAACAGCGACGCCATGATGGCGAACGAGCCCATGACGATGTGGCCGGCGAACATGTTGCAGAACAGACGGATGGCGAGCGTGATGGGGCGCAGGATGAGCGAGAACAGCTCGATCACCCACACGAACACGTTCATGGGGAACATCACGCCCGCGGGAGCCAGGCTCTTCCAGTAACCGAAGAAGCCGTGCTTCTGGCAACCACGCCACACGAAGTAGATGAACGAGCAGATGGCGAGCGCCGCCGTGCAGCCGATCGCACCCGTACCCGGCTTCATGCCGGGGATGAGGCCGATGACGTTGTTGATGAAGATGAAGAAGAACAGCGTCAAGAGGAACGGGAAGTGGCGGCGCCACTCGGTTCCGATCACGCCCTTGGCGACGTCGTTGGTGACGTAGTCGATGAGGTACTCCACCCCGTTGACGAACACGCCGTGCGGCACGAGCGACGCCCGGCGCACGAAGAGCACCATGACGAGGCAGAAGACGACCGCGGCGACGAGCAGCCAGAACGAATACTGGGTCAGCCCGACGGTGAGGTCACCGAAGACCGATGCCGACGAGAACTCCTGCACGAGATGCAAGATCTCGCCCGAAAGCTTGTCGAACGCTTCCAAGATCCCATCCTCTCACACGCGGGGCCCTCCCGCGTCATCCGCCATGCCGCACCATGATGACGAGGGTGACGACGAACGCGCCGAGAAGAAACGCCGCGACCTCGCCGACCGCGAACGAGACAAGCGCCTCGCCCGCCATCAGGTGCACCACGAGAACGCCGGCGAGCATCAGCGCGAACGAGGCTCCGATGCCCAGCGCCCCCAGCGTCATGCTCACGTTGTTCGAACCGCGCACCACCGGGGCGAGCGCCACGGCGAGCGGCGCGAACGCGACCGCACCCACGGCGACCCCGGCGACGAGCGCCGGCAACGAGACCACGACGTCAAGCTCGCCCAACGGGCACTCCTCCCCTTGCGTACCTGCGCCTTTTCCGGGCAGATCGCACGCATCGCGAAGGCCGCGCCCCGGCTGGCCCGAGCGTCCTCAAGCATTGTACGCTGCTGCCACCAGGAGTCAACGACCCCTTCACGCACCTGACACAATGCCGGGTACCGCACCATTTTAGCAGGTGATGGCGATACCGGGCCCGAGGCCGGCGACCGGGCCCGCGCTCCGGCCGCACGGATGGGGGCCGGAACGCCGCCCGGAAGGGGCGCCGGACGCGCTACAGCGTACCGAAGATGCGGTCGCCGGCGTCGCCGAGACCCGGCACGATGTAGGCGTTCTCGTTCAGCCCCTCGTCGATCGCGCACACGAAGACGGGCACGTCCGGGTCGGCCTCGCAGACCGCGGCGACGCCCTCGGGCGCCGCGACGATCGAGAGCAGGCGCACGTCGCGCGCGCCCTGGCGTCGCAGGTAGTCGATCGCCATGGTCGCCGACCCACCCGTGGCGAGCATGGGGTCGACGAGCAGGCAGGTGCGCTGCTCGATGTCGTGGGGCAGCTTGCAGTAGTACTCGTGCGGCTCGTGCGTGGTCTCGTCGCGGTACATGCCGATATGGCCCACGCGGGCGGACGGCACGAGCCTGGTGAGGCCGTCGACCATGCCCAACCCCGCGCGCAGGATGGGGACGATCGCCAGCTTGCGGCCGGCGATGCGCTTGGCGTGCGCCACGCCGACGGGCGTCGGCACGTCGACATCCTCCAGGGGCAGGTCGCGCATGGCCTCGTACCCCTCGAACATGGCGAGCTCGCTCACGAGCTCGCGGAACTGCTTGGTACCCGTAGCGGTATCGCGCAGGATCGAGAGCTTGTGCTGCACAAGCGGGTGGTCGACCACCGTCACGCGCGACGCGTCGTAGGTAACCGCCATGGATGGCTCCTCTCATCTGTCGGTTGAACCATACCCGGGTGCCCCGCCAGGCGGGAGCGCCCCGGGGAATCACCGATGGTCGAGCGCCTCGACCTTGGCCACGCGGCGCTCGTGCCGTCCGCCCTCGAAATCGGTGGCGAGGAAGGTGCGCACGATCTCCTCGTTCACGGCGAGGTCAACGAAGCGCCCGGACAGGCACACCACGTTGCCGTTGTTGTGCTGGCGGAAGAGCTCGGCGAACGCGGGCGAGGTGATCGAGGACGCGCGCACGCCCGCGACCTTGTCCGCGGCGAGCGCCATGCCGATGCCCGTGCCGCAGATGAGCACGCCGCGGTCGGCCGTGCCGTCCGAGACCGCGCGGGCGACCTTGACCGCGTAGTCGGGGTAATCGACCGACTCGGGCGTATCGGGCCCCATATCGATGACATCGACCCCCATGTCCTTCGCCAGGAAGTCGACGAGCTGCTGCTTCTGATCGAAACCGCCGTGATCCGCTGCGATGGCGACGCGCATATGGTCCTCCCATACTCGTTTGCTCGGCGTCCGGGGCACCGCGCCCCGGCCCGGCCCGCATCGCGGGCCCCCATCAGACTATACCTTTTCGCACCCCGGATGGGAGCGGTCGCGGGCGCGACCGGGCGCCGGCTACCAGTCGGAGCGGGCGCGCGCCACCGCCTCGTGCCACCCGGCGATGTCCGCCGTCCGCGCGGCGCGCGACG
>CASFIQ010000160.1 GCA_949294785.1 uncultured Collinsella sp. | reverse complement strand
GGCCGCGGCCGAGGCGTCGCCGCCCGCCGATGCGCCGGCGGGCACAGAGCCCTCGGGGGCCCAGGAAGCCTCCGGATCGTCCTGCCGACCCGCTGCGAAGCCGTCGCCGGGGGTGCCGGCGGACGCGGTCGCGCCCGCAGGGGTGCTCGCAGGCAGCAACGCGCCGCAGTTACGGCAGAAGTTGCTGTCGTCGGGGTTCTCGGTACCGCATTGGGTGCAGAAACGTGGCATGGGATGCTCCTGACCTCGAGAAGGGCATGGTTACGATCGCTAGCGGGCGCATATGCGGCGCGGCGACGCGCATGCGCCCCGCACGCCGCGATGGTGCGCCGCGATGACACCATGGTACCCCATGCCGCACATATCATGCCTCCCCGAACAGGCATATGTCCGAGCGCGATCGCCCGTTCCGCCCGGCAGCGAACCTGCGCGTTAGGGTGTTTATAAAATAGAGGGGCAAAACGGTGCCGTATCGCCGGCATGGCGGAGTATCAGATAAAACGCCCCTGCCATCAACCTGGGAAAACGCCAAATGGCAGCAGCTTGATACCCGCCGGTTCCCAAATACGGCACCGTTTTGCCCCTCTATTATTTCCAGCACCCTATTCGCGCGAACGCGCGCCCAAAAATGCATGATGTGTCAACCTGTGATGTGTCAACTATTTGGTACCTTGAAAAATATTGCTGAGGTACCTTGACATCGATTTTCGGCACCAGTAGCCTAGTTCCGCGCAACATCGCAAAAGAGTCGCAAGAGCGACATCACCGGGAAGGAGGCGACAAGACACATGGGCAATACCTCAGACAAAACCTCGGACACGGCCCCGGGCACGACCTCGGGTAACGCCGCGGATGCGCCGCGCGGCACCACCCTCGAGCAGCGCAAGGCCCGCGACGAGGCCTTCGGCGTCGCCCCGACGGACGACCCCGCCCTGCAGCGGGCGGACCGCATCCTGCGCGGCCTGGGCTTCTGCGGGCACTACATGCGCTTCCATGACGGGGGGCGCTCGGGCCGCGGGCCAATCCTCTGCCTTCTGGCCAAGCGCGGCGGGCAGATGCCCCAGCAGGAGCTGGGCATGCTGCTCGAGCTCAAGCCCGGCTCGCTCTCGGAGATCCTCTCCAAGCTCGAGGCGGCGGGGCTCATCGAGCGCACCCGCGACGAGCACGACCGCAGACAGCTCTTCTGCCGGCTCACCGAGGCGGGGGCGGCCGAGGCCGCGCGCGAGCACGAGTCGCGACGCGCGTTTCGCGAGGCGGCGTTCACCTGCCTTGACGCCGACGAGCAAGAGGCCCTTGCCGTCATGTTAGAGAAGATTCGCACCAGATGGGAGGAACTTGCATGATAAAGACCCTCATGGCGAGCATCCGCGAGTATAGGCGCGCCGCCATCGCGACCCCGATCATCGTGTCGGGCGAGGTGGTGATGGAGGTCGCAATCCCGTTCATGACCGCGCAGCTCATCAACGCCATCCAGGCGGGCGCGTCCGTGTCCGAGATGCTCCCCTACGCCGGCATCCTGGTTGCCATGGCGCTCGCCTCGCTGGCGTTCGGCATCGGCGCCGGCCTCACTTGCAGCCAGGCGAGCTGCGGCTTCGCCAAGAACCTGCGCCACGACGTCTTCGCCGCCGTGCAGCGCTTCAGCTTCGCCAACATCGACCAGTTCTCCAGCTCGTCGCTGGTGACGCGCCTCACCACGGACATCACCAACGTGCAGATGGCCTACATGATGATCATCCGCACCGCGATCCGCTGCCCGCTGATTCTTATCTGCGGCATCGTGATGGCCTTCATCATGGGCGGCCCCATGGCGATCGTGTTCGTGATCGTCGTGCCGATCCTGGGCTTCGGCCTGTTCACCGTCGTGCGCACCGTGCACCCGATCTTCCGCGCGGTCTTTCATAAGTACGACGCGCTGAACGAGTCCATCGAGGAGAACATCATCGGCATGCGCGACGTGAAGAGCTACGTGCGCCAGGACTTCGAGAAGGAGAAGTTCGGCCGCGCCGCCCAGGACGTCTGCCGCGACTTCACCCGCGCCGAGAAGATCCTCGCCTTCAACGCGCCCATGATGAACCTCGCCGTGTTCACGGTGTTCACGGTCATCATCCAGTTCGGCAGCTACCTCATCATCTCCAGCCGCGGCACCATGCTGAACGTGGGCCAGTTCTCCGCGCTCACCACCTACGGCTTCATGATCTTGATGGCGCTCATGATGGTGTCGATGGTCTTCGCCATGATCACCATGGCGCAGGAATCCGCCGAGCGCATCGTGGAGGTCATCGAGACCGTGCCCACCATCAAGGACCCCGAGAACCCGGTGACCGAGATGGCCGACGGCTCGATCGACTTCGACCACGTGACCTTCAAGTACTCCGAGAAGGCCGAGCACCGCGCGCTCGCCGACATCGACCTGCATATCAAGAGCGGCGAGACCATCGGCATCATGGGCGGCACGGGCTCTGCCAAGACGTCGCTCGTGAACCTGATCAGCCGCCTGTACGACGTGACCGAGGGCTCGGTCAAGGTGGGCGGCGTGGACGTGCGCGACTACGACCTGGAGTTCCTGCGCAACAACGTGGCCGTGGTGCTGCAGAAGAACGTGCTGTTCAGCGGCACCATCAAGGAGAACCTGCGCTGGGGCGACCCGGACGCATCCTACGACGAGCTGGTGCGCGTGTGCAAGCTCGCCCAGGCAGACGAGTTCATCCAGGGCTTCCCGCAGAAGTACGACACCTACATCGAGCAGGGCGGCACCAACGTCTCCGGCGGCCAGAAGCAGCGCCTGTGCATCGCCCGCGCGCTGCTCAAGCGCCCGAAGGTCCTGATCCTGGACGACTCCACCTCGGCCGTGGACACCAAGACCGACGCGCTGATCCGCGAGGGCCTGGCCGAGTACCTGCCCGAGACCACCAAGATCATCATCGCGCAGCGCACGAGCTCGGTCGAGCACGCCGACCGCATCCTGGTGCTCGACAACGGGCACATCGCGGGCCTGGGCACGCACGACGAGCTCATGAAGACCTGCGAGATCTACCGCGACACCTACGAGAGCCAGAACCGCATGAGCGAGGAAGAGGCCGAGGCCGCGGAGCCTGCGACCGCGACCGCGGAGGCTCCCGCCGCAGATGCCG
>CASFIQ010000159.1 GCA_949294785.1 uncultured Collinsella sp. | reverse complement strand
GGGGCCGAGGCGCCCGCAAGCGCGAGGTACTCGGCGGTGGAGGCGGGCTTCACATGGACGGCTGCCGCGCGATACGCCTCGCGGGCAGTTCCGGCGGTGGTCGATGCGGTGGGAGCGGCGTCCTCGGCGACGGTCGTCGTGGCGGATGCCGCCGGCGCGGGCGTCGCCGCAGTCTGCGCGGTGCGCTCCGCCTCGCGGCGGAGCTCTTCGAACGCGATCTGGTAGATGTCCTTCGAGGTTGCCGGATCGCAGCTGATCGGGGAATCGTCACTCAACAGGGCGTCGATCTCCGCCCAGGCCTCCTCCTCGGAGGGGGCACCCTGCGCGCGGGCGATGATGGGCACGCCCTTGGGGGCGACGTTGTGGCGTCCGAAGAGACCGTTCGCGGCAACGTTGTCCGCATGATGGCCCCAGCCGCGACGCTCCTCGGCAGCCTCCTCCTCGATGCGCTCGGCATGGGAGTCTATGGCGCGCGCCGCGAGGGCGAAGATGCCCGCGCCGGCGAGCGAGCCGACCGCGAAGGGAACCGCGGCCGCGGAGACGACGGCATGCGGCCCCTCGAACGGCAGGGTCGCCGCAAAGGCCACGACGGGCAGCGCAAGGCCTGCCCCTGCCGTGAGCCCGGCTGAGATTGCGTAGGTACGGGTCTGCTTGCGCGCCATCCCAACTCCTTCACCAAACCGCGCGGCCGCCCGCCCGGTGGCGGGAATCGGCCGGCGGAACCACCGGTCACGTTCGCGCGAAACAAGATGAAGATGAGCTTTATGGGCCTGAGGGGCGCTACCGCCCCGGGCAACGGCTATAGGGTACGTTTCATCTGCGTTTTCCGTCGCGAGCACTAAGGCCTATTATGGGTAACCCACAACGAGAATGCAAGGTCGCAGCGGCAATTTACCGTTTATCGGAAACGAGCGGTTGAGGCCGCGCGCCCGGCGCGGTTCGGGGAATATAAAGGGGAGGCACGAAAACCGGACGAGGGGAATCCCATGAAGCGCATCGCGATCGTCACCGGGGCGTCATCGGGGCTGGGACGAGAGATCGTCCGCCTTATCGACGGGGGACGCTGGCCGCATGTCGATGAGATATGGGCCGTGGCCCGCCGCGCCGAGCGGCTCGAGGCGGTCATACGCACCACCGGCGTGCCCGTGCGCCCCTTCTGCCTGGACCTGCGCGACGGGGCATCCTTCGACATCCTCGAGGCGGCCCTCGACGAGGAGCCGGGCACCACGGTCGCTCTGCTGGTCAACAATGCCGGAGCGGGAACCTTCGGCGAGTTCGCGCTGCAAGGGTGCGCCGAGGCGGGCAACATGGTCGCGCTGCTGGTGCGCGCGACGGTCGAGCTCGCCTACCGCGTGCTGCCGCATATGGCGGCCGGCTCGCGCATCATCAACGTGTCGAGCGTCGCGGCGTTCATCCCCCAGCCCAAGCTCGCGGTGTACGCCGCGGCGAAGCGCTTCGTGCTCGATTTCTCCCGCGCGCTCGATGTCGAGCTCAGCCCCGTCGGCATCCATGTGACCGCCCTGTGCCCCAAGTTCATGCGCACCGGCTTCATCGAGCATGTGGGCGACGAGACCGCAGCGGCGGCGATGGAGCGCGGCATCGGGTTCGAGCGGACGGAGAAGGTCGCACGGGCGGCGCTCTCCGCAGCGCGCGCGGGCAAAAGCCTCTGCATCCCCTCGGCCGACATGCGGCTCCTCTGGGCGGCGTCGCACATCGCCCCCTACCGTGCCGTCCTCGCGGTCGAACGGCACATGGGCATCATCTAGATGACGGGGCCGGCCCGACGGCATCGCGCCGGGCCGGCCCTGATACAGGTTTCATATGAGCAGCGCCTGCACCGGCGCGCTTACAGCGGCAGGCTGTCGGCGTGCTCGTTCGCGCGCTTGGCGCTGCGGATGAGGAACTCGCGGTTGGAGTTCGTGGAGCGGAGCCCCTTGATGAAGGCCGAGGCGGCGCGCTCGGTGTTGGTCATGTTGGCGAGCACGCGGCGGATGCCCCACACGAAGGGGCGCATCTGCTCGTCGATCAAGAGGTCCTCGTTGCGCGTGCCCGAGGCCACCGGGTCGATCGCCGGGAAGATGCGGCGGTCCGCCAGGTCGCGGTCGAGCTTGAGCTCCATGTTGCCCGTGCCCTTGAACTCCTCGAAGATGACCTCGTCCATCTTGGAGCCGGTCTCGACGAGCGCCGAGGCGAGGATGGTGAGCGACCCGCCGTTCTCGATATTGCGCGCGGCACCCAGGAAGCGCTTGGGCGGGTAGAGCGCCGCGGAATCCACGCCGCCGGAGAGGATGCGGCCCGAGGCGGGGGCGGCGAGGTTGTAGGCGCGCGCGAGGCGCGTGATGGAGTCGAGCACCACCACGACGTCGCCGCCCAGCTCCACGATGCGCTTGGCGCGCTCGATCACAAGCTCGGAGACGCGCGTATGGTTGTCCGCCGGCATATCGAAGGTCGAGGCGACGACCTCGCCCGCGATGGAGCGCTGCATGTCGGTGACCTCCTCGGGACGCTCGTCCACGAGCAGGCAGATCACGTGCACCTCGGGGTTGTTGATGGCGATCGACTGGCAGATCTTCTTCAGGATGGTGGTCTTGCCGGCCTTGGGCGGGCTCACGATCAGGCCGCGCTGGCCCTTGCCCACCGGCGCCACGATATCGATGGCGCGCCCGGTGATGGAATCCTTGCCGTGCTCCATCTTGAGCGGCTCGTTGGGATAGATGGGCGTGAGGTCGGCGAACTTGGGGCGGGTGCGCATCTGCTCGGGGTCGCGCCCGTTGATGCTCTGGATTTTGGAGAGCGCCGGGAACTTGTCGTTCGCGCGCTGGGGGCGCGCGGTGCCCTGGATGCGGTCGCCGGCGCGCAAGCGTGCGGCGCGAATGAGGTTCGCGGGGACGAAGACGTCGTCGCGGCTGGGGCTGTAACCGTGCACGCGCAGATGGCCGAAGCCCTCGGAGGAGATGTCGAGGATGCCGTCCACGTCGCGGAAGCCCTCGGCACGGGCAGCCGCCTGATAGACCTCCTCGACGAGCTCCGCCTTCTTCTTGCCGGCCACATCGAGATCGAGCTCATGGGCCTTCTCGCGGAGCTCGGCGACCTTGAGCCCGTTGAGCTCGTCGCGGCTGAGCGTGGGCTCGCTGGGGGCGCTGAAGCGGTTGTTGCGCTTGTTGCGCTGCTGCGCGCGGCGGCTCTGGCGCTCCGCCGGGCGATCCGGCGCCGGGCTGCCGGCTG
>CASFIQ010000158.1 GCA_949294785.1 uncultured Collinsella sp. | reverse complement strand
CACGTGCGGGCGGTTCGCCCGATAGGAAGCCATAATTCGCAAGGTTGTCCCATAGATCGTCCAGAACCCGCTCATCGGGAAAAGCCTGTTTCAAACATGCGAGGACGAGATTCGCTCGATCGAGGTCGCCCCAGGTCTTCTCGCTCGCGAGGGGCGCATCGATAGATGCGGCGAATGCCATCGGGACGATCCGGCTTATGACCACCTTCGCCCGGTCGACGGCTCCTAGCTTCAGGTCGGTGGGAAGCGCCCCGGTCTTCTCGCGCGTCATTTGAAGCAGCTCGCGTTCGGCGGCGACAAGCTCGGTGTAGAGGCTGCCATTCGGGGCGGTGCCGTCGACGAGAAGAAGATCATCGACGAACTTCGCCGCAACATCGGCTGCCTTGAGCGCATCGGACCCAAGGCTGCGAAGGCGCCGTTCGATCCGGCGAAGGCGGGTGAAGGACCACTTCATGCGCTTGAGCAGGATGAGCTCGCCGTTCCAAAATCCCGACCAGTTTTGGATGGTGAGTTCCCTGAGAAGCCTTGTTCCCTTGGTTTTCTCGGGGTTCTTCCCGTCTCCGGGGAGGTACAGCGACCCGTCGTGGAACGAGCGATAGGCATCGTCGCCGAGCCAGGACTCGAATGGCGTGCAGTCCGGTAGCATCTGCTCGGCGGCCCAAGCGAGCCCATCGATCTTGTTCTCATATCGGTAGCGGAACAGGTTCACGCCGCAGACGAGAGCCAGGCATCGTCCGAGGTCGTCACCTCGTTCGTTCAGGAGGGGCAAACTTTCGTCGTCGATGACGTTGCCGGAACCAGGGAGGATGCGGGACTGCAGGGCCTCGAGATGGCCCATACCGCCCCCATCCGGGCTCAACGGATTCTCCGCATCTGCGTCCGCCAGCGCGCTGTCGAAGATACCGATCACGAGGTCAATGCGACGGCGGTCCTCAGGTTTGTCCGGTGATGCCTTGCCCAGGCCATCTGCTATACGTTGCGGGTCCTGGCCGTTCAGATAGTTCAGCGCCCTTCCGTTGAAGCTCCCTTTCGCAGTTGCTTTCGCGCCGGCAACCCCCGTACCGACAGGCTCCGCATCGGCTGCATCTGGTTGTTCGCCGCAGACCTCCTCTCCCGTTTCGGGATCGTAGCGGTAGCCCCGTCCGAAGGCGCTCGCAAGCTCGGCTTCCTCGAACTCAAGCAGGTGGTAGCGGAAAAGCGACGTTCCCAGGAAGTAGAAGAGCAGCTGCTCCTCCAGATCTTGCCGATAGGTTTCGTCAGCGCCGAAATCGCGGTAGAGGTCGAGCAGGGGATAGACCTCCAGCTGGAACACGTGCCGGGCGGCAAGCGCATCGACGTTCTGATCGGAAAGGAGGTCCCCGAGGATCTCGTCTGCCGCGAATCGACGCCGCTCATCGGCATTCGGAGCCCAGATCGGCAGGCTCCATATGCGCCAGAGCGCCATGAGTCGCCGATGCGCGGAGCCCCCCGGACTTCCCTGGAACGATGCGAGCTTACCCGTGGAAGCACGAAGTTCCTTCACGACATCGCGCAAGGGCTTGCATACCTGCTTATCGAAGTATTCGGTCCGGCTTGGGGTGACGCGCTTCCTCCCTTTCTTTCCAGTGCTCGACGGTGCGGTGCGCGCCTCTTCGAACCACGGTCCGAAGGCGCAGGCGTCGTAAGCAGAGCGCTCTTGCTGGCGCTTGATGAGGTGGTGGCGTTCGAGGTAGCGCCGGTGAATCTTGTTGAGGGTGGCGGTCGTCTTCCTGAATGCGGGGTAGAGGTCCTGCCGCTGGAACGGAGGGTCGGCGGCGACCAAGCTCTCGCCAACGTAGAGCCGGGTGCATGCCGGTTCGGCATCGTCGTGCAGGGAATGGCGCCAGAGGGCGTCGAATACGGGGACGAGCGGCGACTCGAGGTTCTCGATGAAATCGGCCATGGCGCACCTCCCCGTTCGTCGTCGCCGCCATGCTGCGTCGAACCATGTGCTGGCGGCTCTGTTGGTTCCAGTATACGTGGCGGTCTGAGCATTCTCGTCCGCGCGTCTGCCGGTGGTGGAAATTGGTCCAAGCATAGGACAGATTCGTCAATCGCCTCAAGTTCTCGACCCTTCTCAAGGCCCGTTTTTTCTTGCCGCGAAACTGGTTCCCGACAAGCGGTGGCGTCCGAAGACAGGAATCGGGCGCGCCGTCGAGTGAGGGGAGCGGAGATGGGACGGTTGCTCGAGGCCCTGCGCGAGCGCGGACGGCGAAGCCGCGCTTCGGCTGATTCGGATGGCGGCATGCCCTGGGGCGCTGCGCCCGAAAGCGAGCTGCGACTTGGGGAGGGAGGTGCCGAAGCGCTTCCTCCGGTGATGGGAATCGCGCGGGATGCGCGCCCGCTCGCGGTCGAGCGGAGCCCCCGCCGCGTGGTGGCGACTCCGGATGTCCTGGTGCAAGCGGGGGCCGATCTGGTCCTGAGGGCTATCGGCGGCGGCGATGTCGAGGCCGCCGAGGTGGAGGATCTGGACGCGCCGATCGCGATCGCGGTCGGGGCGCCCGAGCTCCTCGCGCTTATGGAGGAGCTCCAGGCGATGCAGCGGTCCGGGAAGCTGAACGTCGAGACCGCGTGGTCGGTGATCTGCCGGTTGGACCTCATGTGCGCCACCGCCCTGAGCGATATCGACTACCAGGCGGCGGAGAAGCGCGGGAAGATCGCCAGCTTGCTCGAACGCCGCCGCGCGCAGGCGACCGCAGCGCTTCCCCTCGAGATTCATCGGGTGAAAGGGGAGCTTGCCGAGGTGGAATGGAGGCTTTGGGGCCATCGCGCCCCCGCCGACGAGAAGGCGGAGGACGCGATGGGGGCGTTTCCGGGCGGTGTCGACGCGGGCGAGCCCGAGATCCCCGCGACCGGCGCCGGGGAGTCGACGGGGTCGCGCGGCGCCGGGGCGGGCGAGTTCGACTTTCCGGCAGAGCCCGATCGCGCCCCCAGGCACGAGCGGGCGGGGCGTCATGCGCGCCTGCGCGGTACGGGATCGCTTGCCGACCGCGCGGCGATGCTGTAGTGCCGGCAGCGAAGGTTCATAGGATGCGAACGAGAGGGGAAGCAGGATATGAGCATCTTTGGTAGACGGCGCGACCGGGGCACACCGCCCGTCGGCAACGATTCCGGTCAGCTCACGGCGTTCAGGACCGCCCCCAACCTCGAGGAGGCGATCGCTGACCTGCAGGCCGACACGGGCAGCTACATCCATACGGTCCCGATCTCCGAGGCGGAGCGTCGCGACATCCTGCGCCAAGCGCGTCGCGACGGCAGGTCGGGCGTGGCGGGCGTCAAGGCCGACGGTTTGGCATGGGGTCCCTACATCACCGAGCGCCGCTGCCTGTGCGCCCAGGATGTCAGCCTCAACATTCAGGCGTTCTACACGCGCACGCTGCCCTACGTGATCAAGATCCTGTCGCTTGCCCGCGCGCTCAAGAAGGAGGAGGAATGCGAAAAGGGCGCGGGCGCAGCTGATGCTCCCCGGTCCGTAAACGCGTTCGACGCCACATGGGAGCGTCAGCGCCGCCGCGCCGAGCGCGATCGGGAGCGGGAGCGCGCGCGGCAGCTCGATGCCATGCGCATCGAGCTTACCGGCTACCTCGCGGCGTATCGTACGGCGCTTCTCGAGCTCGAGCGAGCCGGGGAGAGCTGCCGTTCGGCGTATCTCGAGCGCGCGATCGCCTATACCAACGAGGTCCTGCGATCCCGATTGCGCGGTGGGATCTTCCGTCAGAGGACCGTGCGGACGCCCGACGCGTTCAAGATGCAGGAGCACATCAAGTTCCCGCCGGTTGAGGTCAGCATGCCCGAGGACGTCTTTGCCGACAAGGTTCCCGCCGACGTGGTGCGGGATGCCGACAGGCTGAAGATGCCCGCTGCCTACCTGCGCTTGAAGGCGAATGCCCTCTTCGCCGCGGCAGCGCAAAGCACGGTTCGGTTCGAGCATCCGGTTCAGGAAGGGGTCGACGATGAGAAGCAGGCGTGAGGGAAGGCTGCGGGTCGCCCGCGACGGAATCACGCGCGCGGCGTTCCTACGCGGCGCCGGCGCGCTCGCCCTCGTGGCGGCAGGCGCCATCACGGCGTCGAGCCTGGGCGGGTGTTCCGCCTCGGACGGCGCTGCCGAGGAGAACGGCTTGCGAACGGATGCGGTCCTCGTGCTGGGTTGCGGCGTCTGCGCCAACCGTCCGGCGCTGGACCGACTGCCCGATGGCGCGACCGAGATCCTGACGCGCGTCCTCGAGACCGGGGGCTCGCTCGGCATCGTGAGCGTCGAGGGCGAGCCGCGGTCGTTCGGAACCGAGCGCCTCGGTTCTGGTGCCCGTACCGAGCGCCGCCGCGCGCTCGAGAACCAGGCGGCGCTCGAGGGTGTCGCGGCCCGCATCCTGGCGGGCGAGTACGCCGCGACGACACCGGAGGCGGACCCTCTGGGCGCCCTTCAGCTGGCGGCGCGCTCGCTTGCCGCGGTGGCGGGCGAAGACGGCGACCGGCACGTCGTCATCTGCGACTCCCTGTTGGGGACGGCGGGCGCGATCGATTTCACCGAGGGCATGACCCTGGCCTCGGATGCGCAGGAGGTGCTTACCTACCTCAAGGGCCAAGAATCGCTTCCGGACCTTTCGGGCGTCACGGTCTCCGTCTTCTTCGCGGGCGATGTCGCCGCTCCCCAGCAGGAGCTCTCGGGAGCAGACCGGGCGAACCTCATCGAGATCTGGCGGACGGCTCTCACCGAGGGGTGCGGTGCCGTAGAGGTCTCCTTCATGCCGGATGTCCCCGCATCCACCGCCGTCTCTGCGGGCGCCTTTCCCGACGTGTCGCCCGTACCGGTGAGCTCGAGCGTCCCGTTTACCGGGGCGGCGCTCGCGGTGGGCTCGACCTTCGCCCTGGGTGACGCGGAGCGTGTGACCTTCAAGCCCGATAGCTCGTCCTTTCTGGACGAGGAAGGCGCGCGCTCGACTTTGGAGGCGCTTGCCGACGAGTTCGCGCGCAGCGGCGCCGTGGTGGAGATAGAAGGCAACACCGCGTCGCTCGTGAGCGGGCAGAGCGAGGAGGCGGCACAGGAGCTCTCGCGCGATCGGGCGCGCTGCGTGGCAGACCTCCTCGTCGCGGGCGGGCTTCCCGCAGGGAGGATCCGGTCGGTCAGGGGCAACGGCTCGCGGGGCGGCGTCCACAGTCGGCGCGTGGAGGACGTGGATGCCGACGGGCACCTGATTCCCGCCGCCGCCCAGGAGAACCGTTCCGTGGTGATCGCCGTCGTCGAGATGGGCGCGTCATGAGCGGGGCGGTGCGGACGTTCGCGGCGCTCGGTTCCTACTCGCTCACCGGGCGCGGGCGCAGTCACGACGAGGACCGCGTCGCCACGTCGCGCTGCGGTTTCGGCGCCATCGCCGACGGGGTGGGAGGCATGCCGGCAGGAGCCCTTTTCGCCGAGGCGGTCGTGTGGGAGGCGCTCCGGGCGCTCGAGGAATCCGGCGCGCGCCCCGACGAGGCGCTCCGGTCCGCCCATGGGGCGGCGCGGCGGCTCGCGATCGCGATGGGGGTGGAGCCGGGCTCGGGGGCGTCCGCTGCCTGCATCGCCCTCGGCGGCGAGGGGACGGCGGAGGTGGCGCGGGTGGGGGATGTCGCGGTGTACCAGGTGGGTCCGAGCGGTGCGCACCCGCTGCTATCCACCGCGGAGCATCGCGATGGGCGGCGACGCCTTACGAGCTATGCGGGTATGCGCGCGGGTGCACCGCCCGTGGACCGGGTCTCGGTCACGCTTTCCGCCGATGAACTCGTCCTCATGGTCACGGACGGGGTCGCGGATTACCTCTCGTGCGCGGCAATCGCCGACGTGGTGCAGCGCTCGGGACCGCACCGCACCGATGCCTCGCTTGACCGCGCGGCGCGCGACGTCGTCCTCGCTGCGATCGCGCACGGGTCGTCCGACGACGCTTCTTGCCTGGTGGCCGCGCGTCTTTGATGGCGCGCAGCAGGGGCCCGCGGGTGCCTGACCCGCAATGTCGCCGCCGGCGCCGCCGGCGGGAACGCTCGATGAAGGGAGCCATCATCATGAACGGGACACACGCCTCGTATGCAGCTTCGTCCGCTGCTCCGATGCCTTCTGCGGCGACATCGGAGCCG
This sequence comes from uncultured Collinsella sp., assembly GCA_949294785.1. GTDB lineage: Bacteria > Actinomycetota > Coriobacteriia > Coriobacteriales > Coriobacteriaceae > Coprousia. The sequence continues at coordinate 8,890 of CASFIQ010000158.1, read as the reverse complement.
CGTGGCGCCGGCACACGGCAAAGCCCGGCGAGCGGCCGTGCCGGCGGATTTCTCCGGCACCTGTCCAACGAGCTGGAGTTCAACCCGCTCTCGCTCGTCCTGGCGCTCTGCGACGGACTGCTCGCGCACGACACGCTGCTGATCGTGTCGGACAGCGAGACCCTGTCGCTGGGTCTCGGCGCCGCGATCGCGCTCGTCTTCTTCATCGTTCCGCAGCTGATGGCGAACAGCTGCTACCGCACGCGGAAGATCGCAGGCGCTCTGCCGCTCGGTGGCCTCTACGCCGTGATCGGCATCCTGCTGTTCGCCGTGCGCGTCCAGACCGGTTCCGCCTCGGCGGCGGGCGCCTATCGGGGCGAGGGGGCGTCGACAGCGGCGTCGCTCGACACCTACATGGCGGGAATCATGGCATTCGTCATGCTCGTCAACGCCGTCGTCGGCTTCGTGTTCCGCACCCTGTCATTGCGCGAATCCGATCGCGAGGCCGCTCGGGAGCTTCGCGGGCTGCTCGACCGGCTGGTCTCCAAGCAGCGGGCGATGGCGGGAAACCGCCAGCTGTACCGGTTCGACCTCGAGGGCTATCAGAAGCAGGTCGATAGGGAGGCGGAGGATAAGAAGCGGATCTTACTGGGGCTCGGGGCGCAGCACCGCAGGGCGATCGCCGATTACGCCGTGAGCCTGCTCGCAGATCAAGAGGATGCGCGCGACCTTCTGAAGTGGCTGGATGAGGAGGAGAGGAAGCTGACGCAGCGACCCCGTGAGGCGGGGAGCGTGCGGGCCGATCACCCAACCGGCTCCACGATGGCGCGTGCGGCGGCAGCCGGTGCCGCCTGCAGGTGGGAGGCGGACTCCTATGAGTAGGCGTGAGGCGACCGATCGCCTGCGCCGGGCAGATTCCACGGCGGTTTCGGGGCGTTTCGCATCGGATAGCAGGTTCGAGACCGTGAACTCCTTCGGAATTGATTGTTTCTCCGGTTTGGCGAACCCGATGGCGGAGCCGAGCCGCCCCCTGCCGGTGCGGCTCGCCAACAACCCGGGCTATGCGTCCGGCAGGGCGTATCCAGGTTCTGCCGATTCCCCGGGCGCCCTCGCGTCGCCGGCTGGGGAGCGCCCCTTCATCGATGGGAACGTCATCTGCGGCCGCGTGGTGGGAATCCACAGCTCGTCGAGCTTCCCCGGTGGTGTCGGCAAGCTGGCGAGCTGGGCTGCGGGCGGCAGGTGGCAGCATGGCCAGCGCCAGTGGCAGGAGAGCGCGATCTTCGTGGAGCCCCTGGGGGCGGAGGGCTCCGGTGTCGAGCGCTGCCTGCATGTGAGCGGTGACATGGCGGGCGCGGTGCGTGAGGGCAACGTCATCGAGGCGCGGGTAACCGAGCGCGCCGGCAGGCTTGAGGCTCGGAGGATCACGAACCTCTCCACCAACGCCGACGCCACGCCGGCGGGTTTCGGTGCGGGCGCGTTTGCCGTGCTGCTCGTCGCCCTGGCGGCACTCGTAGCGCTCCTATGGTGGGCCGCTTCGACCGGTGCGCTCGCAGCCGGTATCGCCGCCGTCGTCTCAGGCGCGCTGCTCGTCGCGCTCGATGTAGCGGGCACCGTGCTCGCCGCCGTCGCGCCGGCACTCATCCCGTTCGCGCTGCTCTTCTTCATCGTGCGTCTCATCTTCCGCGGGCGCTGAGGGGACAGGAGGCATACCCATGTTAGGGATCTTTTCGGCACGGCCCGATCCGCTGCGGCTCACCGCACGGGAGCGCACGCGGCTCGGAGCGGTTCCGGCACCTCACGGCGTATCGGACGGGATGGAAGGCGGGTGCGTCCCGTGCATTGTTTGGGAGCCGGCACCGATCGCCCCCGTCTCCGCGCACCGCCTGGTCGCCTATCGGTTCAACGACTCGGATGGGCATCGGTCGCGAATGCTCGAGGCGGCGGAGCGCTGGGTGGCGTCGTCGCTTCTGGAGCGGGGACGGGCCCGCATGAGGCTCGAGCGCGAAGCCGGCGAAACCGTGCTCTCGTACGAGGATGCCGGTATCTTCGGTGCCCTGCTGCCAGGTGCCCGGCTCGTCAGGACGACGACGCTCGGGGAGGGGCTTCCCTCCTGGGCGGCCGCCGGGTACCGCGCCGCGCTCGTCACCGGCGAGCCGGCGCGGGGCTCCTCGCCGTGGGAGGCGCTTCTGGCACGCGGCGTGGTCGCGGGCCCCATGCGCGTCACGGTCGATGCCTGGGCGCTTCCGGGCGGTCGCGGCGGCTGGGTGCGCGATGCCGCGGCACGCCTCTCCGCCGAGGCGGCCCGCCTCGACCGTTTCGAACGCACCCGCACCGTGGGCGGAGAGGCGGTGCGCATGAACGACCCCGCCGCCGCGGCGGCGCGGGCGCGTGTCGAGGAGGAGCGTCGGCAGCTCATCGAGGGCGGTGAACGCGCGATGCTCGTCGTCACCATCGAAGCGGGTGGCGATGATGACCTCGCCCGGGCGGTCTCGCTCGTCACGGCATCGCTCTCATGTGCCACTGCTTCGGGCATCGCCCCGGCTCCGGTTGCCCTGGCGGTCGATTCGGTCGGGTCGGGCTTGCCGATCATCCGCGAGGCTTTTGGCGCGCGGCCTTTCGGGGCGATCGTTCCCGTCGCGTCGATCGCGCAGGCGATGCTGCCGCCTGCCACGCCGGCGCGGGGGCTCACCGTCGTGGACGAGGACCCTGGGACGGCGGCGGCCATGCCGCTTGCGGCGCGCGGCTTCGATGGCACGGGGGAGGTATACCTGGGACGCACCGCCACCGGTGCTCAGGTGGCGCTGCCGCTTGCCTCCTTCTGCCGGCACCTGGTGGTCACCGGCGCGACGGGCATGGGCAAGAGCTATCTCACCCAGATGATCGCCCGGCAGCTCGTCGTTCAAGGTGTCGGCGTCACGGTGATCGAGCCCACGTCGAAGACGGAGTACGCGCGGCTGATCGGGGACCTGCCGGGCGTGCGCATCCTGGGTGACGCCCCGGGGGCGGAGCCGGTCGCGCTCAACCCCTTCCAAGTGGATTCCGGCGTGCGCCCGCGCGTGTGGGTCCAGGACCTCGCGGACTGCCTGGTGAGCGCCTACGGCCTTGGCGAGCAGCCGCTCCCGCTCCATGTGCGCGCCCTCATCGAGCGCCTGTACCGCACGCACACGATCGACCTGCTCGCTCCTGCCGCTGCGGGCGGCTCTTGGCCGAGCGCGGTGGATTTCCGGCACGGGATCGACGGGTACCTGGCATCCGAGACCTGCGCAGGCCCCGAGGTCACCGCCAACGTGCGGGGCGCCCTGACCTTGCGCGCCGACGCGCTGGCGTCGAGCCCCGCGCTCTCCGCGCGCCGGGGCATCCTGGCGCGCGACCTGCTCGATGGGTCGTGCCGTGTTCTGCAGCTGGGCGATTTAGGCGGTGCCGAGGCTGCGTTCGCGGGGATGCTCCTTATCGCGCGCATCCGGCGGGCCGCCTACGCCGCCGGTGCGGGAGGGGCGGCGCGCACCGGCGGTCGGCCGCGGGCGGTGGTGATCGTGGAGGAAGCGCACGCGCTTCTACGCGATGCGCGCGGCGAGCTCACCCCGTTCGCACGGCTCTTCTCCTCCGCCATGGCGGAGCTGCGTGCGGCGCCGGTGGGCTTCGTGGTCGTGGAGCAGCGGCCGTCGCTGCTCCCGACCGATGTGCTCGCGCACGCGGTGACCCAGCTGCATCTCGCCAACCGCCAAGCGGACGACCGCGATGCGGTGGCGCGCGCCCTGGGACTCGCACCCGAGCAGGAACGCGCCTTCGCCCGCATGGGCGTGGGCGAGGCGGTCATGGTTTCATCGGGCGCTCCCGCGCCCGAGCTCGTGAGGATAGGAGGCAGTTCATGAGAGAGATCGGATCAGAGGGTCCCGGTGGCTCGCGCCCGTGGAAGGGCGAAGCCGGGGACGGGCGAGGCGACGGGACGTTTCGCCCTGCGCGGGGAACATGCGAAACCGGGCTAACGGGACGCGGTTTCGAAGATGCGGGTGCGCAGGAGGATGCGCAGTGGCAGCCCGAGGACGTCGAGGCGTTCTCACTGCCGTGGGACATCGAGGAGTTCCACATCCCTTCGATGGGGGAGGCGGACGGTCCCGCCGAGGTGCCGTTGACGTCCGAGACGGCAACGGGGCGCGAGGTCGACGCGTGTGAGGGGGATGCGACTCGGGCGGGGGAGCTTTCACGGGAGACGCGTGACCTCGACGCCGAGGCACGTGACCTCGAACGGCTCCGTGGGGTGGTCGACGGGGTAAATCCGCGATTCGACCCGTTCCGCGAGAACGAGTTCTCTCGGAACTGCGGCGCATGCGCGCGTGCGACGGAGCTCCGCTTCACGGGGCGCGACCCCGAGGCGGTCGCCGGTGAGCAGAACATCGCCAGCGTGGCCGAGATGGAGCTGCTCACCGGGCGCGTGCAGGTACCCCTCGAGCCCTCGGAGATCCGCGCCTGGGCGGAGACGCAGCCGCCGGGTTTCATCACCGTCATGGGGATGGACTTCCGCTCGGGCAACGGCCATTGGGTCGACCTCGCCCGAACGGAGACCGGGGTATACGTGCTCGATGGTCAGTGCGGGCGTGTATGGCCGTTCCATGAGTACCTCGACCTCATGGGTCCGTATGTGAGCCGATGGGATATCGGGATCGAGCGCGACGGCGACGCCGTCGGAAGGGAGCGTGCGGCATGAAACCGAACGAGCAGATGATTAAGGTCGCAGCGGAGCGTCTGGGGTTGTCATCCGAGGCGGTTCGCGGTCTCTGGACCGAGGTGCCCGGCCTGCCGCGCGCCTGCCGGTTCGTCGAGCCGGGCCGCGGCGGCGGTGCGCTCATCGTCGGCGAGCGGGGCGATGCCCTTTGGGCGTCATCGTCGGTGACGCCGCTTCAGCATGCCGAGGCGTTCCGTTCGGGCAGGCGCTCGTAGCGCGCGCCGCCTTCCACGGTGCTCCGTTTCGCCGCGGCGCCTTTTTCGTCCCGCCGTCCGCGCCCCGCGCTCCGGCGGCGGGGCGGGTCGTTCCCGAAGCGTCGCGCCCACGTCGGATTTCGGGCCTATCTCAAGGGCGGATTTTTCTCGTCTCCATACTCCATGGTGCGCCGCGAAATGTCGATGACGGCGCGGAGAGGATGGTAGAAATGAACGCCTACGCACAGAAGACCGCTTTCGCCCCGGTGCCCAAGCACGTGTTCGAGCTCCTTGAGCCGGGCGCGCCGGCCGCCGAGACGGCGGGCCATGCGCCGCACGCTGACGCCGCCGCGGTCGCCGATGCCACAGAACCTGTCGAACGGGCGGATGCGGGCTCGGTGGACAGCCTGCGCGACTACGCATATATAAAGAGTTGGAACGCCGCGCTCCAGGACCTTGCGCGCCTCGCTGCGCCGCGCTCGTGGGATCGCGCTGCCAACGCGCTCGAGGGTCGTCCCGCCATGCCGCTGGGGCTTCTCAGCACCTATCTCAATGTGGTGTTCACCATGGCCGTGCGCCGGGACCTGCTTGTCGAGACGGAGAACGGGAGGCACGCGGTGCTGAATACGGGGCTCGTCAGCCGCTTCGGTCTTCCCATCCTCATGGTCTTCTCCTTCGATCCCTGCGTATGGCATAAGGATTGGAGGTTCGAGGGCTTCTTCGAGCCGGGCTGCGGCCTCGGGTCGGTCGTCCTGCGCGAGCTCTCGGGGAGGCTTCCCGCCGCGCCTGCGGCGGAGCGGCCCGCATATGATCCTGAGAAACCGATCTACCTCGATTTCCATCATATGGTTCGCTCCCGCGCCTACCGCCTGCCCGCATCGCTGCTTGCGGGAAACGAGGTGGCGTGTACAGCGCGTCGTGCCCTGGGGAAGCTCGATGATGAAGCCCGGGAAGCCGATCGCCGCGAGCTCGTCGAGACCATCACGCGTGCCGTCAAGGAAGACGATGCGCTCGGCGATGGGCTCCGCGCACGCATCGCGGATGCGCTCGCCGCGACGCTCTCCCTGTGGTCGCGCCGCGAGGACACCGTGGCGGTTCGCTATGATGCCCCGCGCGATGAGACCGCTTGCCTCATCCCGCTGTGGCTCACCGGATCGCGCGAACCCGACGTGGTGCTCATCGCCTCTGATTTAGGGAGCTGCTACCAAGCTTCGACGTTCGTCGCCGTGGGCGACGTCGAGGCGGGCGTACTTGCTGCCGAGCACCGCCTGCCGTGGTGGCTCGATGATAGGGAACCGGTTCCCGCCGAAGCGAGGGCGGAGCTGGGCCTCTCCTCGCGGCCCTTCCGCGAGGCGGCGCGCGCCGTGCTCGCCGCCGCGGGGGTTCGTGCGGCGTAAAGGCGCCGCCGCCTGCGGGGGGATGCGCTTCGTCTGCGATCGCGCCGTGCCGGCGGGCCCTTCCGCGGTCTGTGGCGTTCTCTATTCCGACACAATTCCCCACACGGCTTCAACAACCGTTCAAGCCCAGCTTGAAAGCATCATCTGGCACCCTTCCCGCGATAGGTGGGGAGGGTGCGCGCGTGTGAACACAAGATGTTGTGTCCCATCAGCGGAACCTTGGAGGTGCCCCCGGGTCCGCTCAGGGTGGAACGGGGGCCGTTGGGGGAGCCAGTGGGAAAAAATGTTGCAATAGGGGAGACTCGCCCATAGAATTGAAGGCGTCGACAGCGGGGTGGCTCCCGCATCTGCCTCACGATCGCCTAAGGAGGTGCAAGCGGTGCATCTGACCGGCTCTTACAATCGAAACCTCGATGCCAAGGGTCGTCTGTCGCTGCCGCCTGCCTTCCGCAAGGAGCTTGGGGAGCAGGTGCGCGTCATCTACGCGCCTGAGAAGGAGGTCGACGCCGTGTACGTGTTCACCGAGGACACGTTCAAGGCCTGGGAGGACTCGGTGTTCGCCGCGAAGGGCGGGTACGACCCGACCAACGAGGAGCACCGGTCCGTCATGGAATGGTTGAATGGGGAGGCAATCCCACTCGAAATAGACTCCGCCTCCCGCATCAGCCTTCCCGAGGAGTGCCGTGCGGATGCGAACCTGGACCGCGAGGTGACCGTCGTCGGAAACGGCGACCGCCTGATGATCTGGAATCGCGCTACGCACGAGGCTCGCCGGGCCAACGCCCGCAAGGTCGTCGCGAACTTCTTCGGTTAGCCGGAGGGGCCCGTGGAGGACGTTGGGGAGGACGCGCGCATGGCAGCTGGTTCGTTGACACCTGAATATCGGCATGAACCCGTGATGTTGGAAGAGGTGCTGGAGGCGTTGGCGCTGAAGCCCGGCCAGACGGTGTGCGACTGCACGCTCGGCGGGGCGGGCCACTCGGTGCACCTGGCGGCCGCGGTGGGCGAGGACGGTCTCGCCATCGGGATCGACCAGGACGACATGGCTCTCGAGGCGGCGGCCGCGCGGCTCGCCGACGAGGCGCCTGCGACCCCCGTCAAGCTCCTGAAGGGCAACTTCGGCGACCTGGACGAGCTTCTGGTCAAAGCCGAGGTACCCGGCGTGGACGGCATCCTCTTCGACTTGGGCGTCTCGAGCCCGCAACTCGATATCCCTGGTAGGGGCTTCTCGTACCACGAGGACGCCCCGCTTGATATGCGGATGGATCCGGGTAACAACCCCTTAAACGCAGCCGAGGTCATCAACACCTACAACGAAGCCGACCTCGCCCGGATCCTGCGCGTCTACGGTGAGGAGAAGTTCGCCGACCGCATCGCCCGCGAGATCTGCCGCCGGCGCGCCGAGCGCCCGATCGAGACCACGATCGAGCTCGTCGACGCGATCAAGGCGGCCAACCCCGCGGCGGCGCGCCGGCGCGGCGGCCATCACCCGGCGCGCAAGAGCTTCCAGGCGATCCGCATCGAGGTGAACCACGAGCTCGACGTGCTCGAGCGCGGCCTCGACGCGGCGGTGCGGTGGCTGAACCCGGGAGGGCGCATCTGCGTCATCTCGTACCACTCGCTGGAGGACCGCATCGTGAAGCGCCTGTTCCAGGACCGTTCACGGGGCTGCACCTGCCCGCCGGATATCCCGGTGTGCGTGTGCGGGAACGTGCCGACACTCAAGGTCATTACCAGAAAACCGCTGGTGGCGAGCGCCGAAGAGGTAGCGCGCAACCCGCGGGCGCGGTCCGCGAAGATTCGTGTGGCGCAACGGCTGTAGGCCCGCGCCGCGAGCGCTTCCGTCCCGCGTGCTTGAAACGTAGATTGAAACGCAGCCCCTGCACGGGACGGAAGGCCGGACATATCATGGCTTACTACACCTCGAACACCGCCTACGCGCTCGATATGGACGTCGCGGGCGCGGCATGGGCGCCCGAGGCGCCCGCCCGGCGCGCGCCGGAGCCCGAGCGCCGTCCGCGCTTCGACGTCTACACCGGCGCCGGCCGCGAGGCCGACCAGATCGTGAGCCCCGCGTTCATGCACGTGCTGCGCCTGTTCTGCATCATCGCCGTGTGCGTGGTGGCGATCGGCCTCGCCCGCGTGACCATCGCGAGCGCCACGGCGGGCGTGCTCAACGCCAACGCCGCCATGTCCAACGAGCTCACCGAGGCGCGCGACGAGAGCGCCGACCTGGAGGTCATGCGCTCGGTCTACGGTGCCGACACCCGTATCCGCGACCTTGCCACAGGCGCGCTCGGTATGTGCGAGCCCGCCGGCCGTGTTACCCTTGATGTGAGCGACCCGGCGCCTGTGGACGCCGCGTCGGAGACCCCCGAGGCCGCGCCGGCGGTGCAGTAGGGGGCCGCGCCCCGGCGGGATACCGGGCGCGCATCAGGAGAGGTACGCGACAGGCTCGCGATTCGGTTGCTAGTGAGGAGCCAGGTGCATGGCTCGAGATTCCCATAACGGACGATACGGCGCGCAGGCACGCGGCGCGGGCCGCGGTCGCGGCTCCGAGCGCCGCGGCGGCGGAGAATACGGCGCCTATGATGGGC
>CASFIQ010000157.1 GCA_949294785.1 uncultured Collinsella sp. | reverse complement strand
CCCTTCTTGCCGTAGTTGGGCACGTTGGGATCCTCATGCATCACGCGGCCGACGCCGTGGCCGACGTAGTCGCGCAGCACGCCGTAGCCGTGCTTCTCGGCAAGGCTCTGAATCGCATGGCCGATGTCGCCGATGCGGTTACCGGGCACGGCCTCGGCGATACCGGCCACCAGGCAGTCGCGCGTGACCTCGCACAGCGCCTTGACCTCGGGCGCGGGCGTTCCCACGTAGAAGGTCCAGGCGTTATCCCCCACCCAGCCGTCCACGATAGCGCCGGTATCGATCGAGATGATGTCGCCGTCGCGTAAGATGACGTCGGGATTGGGGATGCCGTGGACCACGGCGTCGTTCAAGCTCGCGCAGATCGAACCGGGAAAGCCGCCGTACCCCTTGAACGCGGGGGTGCCGCCGTGCATGCGGATGATCTGCTCGGCGAGCTGGTCGAGCTCGAAGGTGGAGACGCCGGGACGCACCATCGCACCGACGTGCCGGAGCACCATCTTGGACAGCGCTCCGGCCTTCTTCATCGCGTTGATCTCGGCATCGGACTTGATCTTGATCATAGACCGAGCGCTTCCTTCGTGGCAGCGTAGACCTCGTCGATCGCATGGTCGCCGTCGACGATCTTAAGCTTGCCCTGGCCGCGGTAGTACTCGACGAGCGGGGCGGTGTTCTTGTCGTAGACGTCGAGACGGTTCTTGATGGTCTCCGGCTTGTCGTCGTCGCGCTGATACATCTCGCCGCCGCAGGTGGGGCACACGGCATCGGCCGCGGTGCCGGTGTAGCCGCAGGCGCGGCAGGTGCGGCGGGCGGAAAGGCGGTTCACGATCACGTCGGCCTGCACGTCGATCAGAAGCGCGCAGTCGATGGACTTGTCCATGGCGGAGAGCTCGGAGTCGAGCGTCACGGCCTGCATGGTGTTGCGGGGGAAGCCGTCGAGGATGAAGCCGCGCTGCGCGTCGTCGGCACCGAGGCGCTCCTTGACAAGGTCGATGACCAGCTGATCGGGAACGAGCTCGCCCGCATCCATGTACTTCTTGGCCTGCACGCCCAGCTCGGAACCGCTCTTCACGGCCGCACGGAGCAGATCGCCCGTGGAGATGTGAGCGACGCCGAAATCTGCCACAAGGCGTTGCGCCATGGTGCCCTTGCCGGCACCCGGGGCACCCAACAATACGATGTTCATCAGCCACGCTCCTTATGCGTTGTACCGAAGGTGCCGTGCGGCACCCCATAAAAAAGGCCCGGCCGTTTCGACCGGGCCTTACCTCTAGCCTACTTGAAGATGCCGTCGTAGTCGAACATCTTTAATTGGCTTTCGATCTTGGAGAGCGTATCGAGCACCACGCCCACCATGATCAGCACCGAGGTGCCGCCGAACGACTGGATCAGGGCGTTGCCCGTGAACGAGAAGACGACGGACGGCACGATGGCGATGAGCGCCAGGAAGATCGCGCTGGGCAGGGTGATCTTGTTCAGCGCGTTCTTGATGTAGGCCGCGGTGGCCTTGCCCGGGCGCACGCCGGGGATGAAGCCGCCCTGCTTCTTCAGGTTGTCCGCCGTGTCATCGGGATTGAACACCATCGAGGTGTAGAAATACGCGAAGAACACGATCAGGACCACGTTGAGAATCCAGTTCAGCCACCCCGACGAGAGGGCGCCGGCGACCGCCTGCACCCAGCCGATACCGGGGAAGAAGACCGCGAGCTGCGCGGGGAAGTACAGAAGCGCGCTCGCGAAGATGATCGGCACCACGCCGGCGGTGTTGACCTTGATCGGCAGGTAGGTGGACTGACCACCCATCATGCGACGGCCCACCACGCGCTTGGCGTAGTTCACCGGGATACGGCGCTGGCCGCGCTCGAGGAAGACGATGAGCGGGATGACCGCGATGATGACCACGAGGATCACCGCCGTGACCACGATGCCCATGACGTCGCCGCCGAGCGAGGAGGCGATCGCCTGCGGCAGACCGGCCATGATGTTCGCGAAGATGATGAGCGACATGCCGTTGCCGATACCGCGCTGGGTGATGAGCTCGCCGATCCACATGATGAGCATGGCGCCCGCGGTGAGCGTGCCCACGACCATGATGTCGAAGATGATCTCCGGGGTATCGAGGCCCGCGAAGCTCACGCCGTAGCTCTTGAACAGGAACAGGTATCCGATGGAGTTGAGGATCGCCAGCGCCAAGGTCAGATAGCGAGAATACTGGGTGATCTTGGTCTGACCCACCTCGCCCTCGCGTGCGAGCTCGTGGAGGCTCGGCACCACGCTCTGGAGCATCTGAAGGATGATCGAGCTCGTGATGTAGGGCATGATGCCGAGCGAGAACACGGACACGTAGCTGAGAGCTCCGCCTGAGAAGAGATTCAGCAGCGCCATAGCGCCCTGGGCGACCGAGCTGTTCCCGCTGAACAAGTCAACCATGCTCTGGAAGGGAACACCCGGCACCGGGACGTGCGCACCGATACGGTACACGACGAGCATCGCTATGGTGAAGAGAATCTTGTCCCGCAAGTCCTTGATGCGGAACGCGTTCTTCAGGCCAGTTAGCACGGGAGCTCGACCGACCCTCCGGCCGCCTCGATCTTAGCCTTGGCGGAAGCCGAGACCTTATCGACCTTGACCGTGAACTTCTTGGTGGTCTCGCCCTCACCAAGAACCTTGACGGGCTCGAACTCCTTCTTGATGATACCGGCGGCCTTGAGCGCGGCACCGTCGATCACGGCGCCGTCCTCGAACTTCTCGTCCAGGCGGGCGATGTTGACGGCCTTGAACTCCACGCGGCGCGGGTTGCGGAAACCGGGGAGCTTGGGCAGGCGCATCGCGAGCGGGGTCTGGCCGCCCTCGAAGCCCGAGCCCTTGCCGCCGCCGGAGCGGGAGAGCTGGCCCTTCTGGCCGCGGCCCGCGGTGGTGCCGTGACCAGAGGAGTTGCCGCGGCCGACGCGCTTGCGACGATGCGTCGAACCCGGCGCGGGGGTGAGATCATGAAGCTGCATTGCTACTCCTCTACAATCTCGACAAGGTGCTTGACCTTGAAGATCATGCCACGAACGGACTCGTTGTCGGGAAGCTCGTGGACACGGTTGATCTTACCGAGGCCGAGGGCCTTGACGGTCCTGACCTGGTCCTTCTTGCAGCTGTTGGTGCTGCGGACCTGCTTGACCTTGATGGTGTCTGCCATGGTTTACTGCTCCTTCTTGCCCACGAACATCTCGGCGACGGTGAGGCCGCGGCGCGCCGCGACATCCTCCGGGCTCGAGAGCTCCTTCAGGCCCTCAGCGGCGGCCTTGATGATGTTGAGGCCGTTGGAGGTGCCGAGGGACTTCGAGAGGACGTTCTTGATGCCAGCGAGCTCGAAGAGGGGGCGCACGGCGCCGCCGGCGATGACGCCGGTACCCTCGACAGCGGGCTTGATGATGATGCGGCCGGCGCCGAAGTGGCCCTCGACCTCGTGCGGGATGGTGCCGGTCTCGGTGACGGGCACGTGGAACATGTGCTTCTTGGCGTCGAGCGAGGCCTTGGAGATGGCCAGCGGCACCTCGGCCGACTTGCCCATGCCCAGACCCACGTTGCCCTTGCCGTCGCCCACGACGACGAGCGCGACGAGGGACATGCGGCGACCGCCCTTGACGGTCTTGGAAACACGGTTGATGAAGACGACGCGCTCCTCGAACTCGGAGGCCTCGCGCTGCTTGTTATCTCGATTACGAGCCATGTGCTACAAACCTCCTAGAACTCGAGACCGGCGGCGCGAGCACCCTCGGCGAGGGCCTTCACGCGACCATGGTAAATACGACCACCGCGATCGAAGGTGACCTTCGTGATGCCGGCCTCGATGGCGCGCTTGCCAACGAGCTCGCCGATCTTCTCAGCGGCCTCCTTGTTCGAGGTGTGGGTGCCCTTGAACTCGGCCTCGAGCGTGGAGGCGGAGACGAGGGTGTTGCCCTTGGTGTCATCGACGATCATCGCGTAGATGTTGGCGTTGGTGCGCACGACGCGCAGACGCGGGCGCTCGGGCGTGCCGAAGATCTTGCCGCGCACGCGACGCTGACGGCGCTTCAGGCCGGCGAGCTTCGCTTTGTTCTTATCCATGCTATCGACTCCTTAAGTCGTTCTCGCCAGCACCTGACGGGGTGCTGGACTTATTCGAGATTCAGGCGGCGAGACCGTTACTTGGCGGCCTTACCGAGCTTGCGGCGGATGTGCTCACCCACGTAGTGGATGCCCTTGCCCTTGTAGGGCTCGGGCGGACGCTTGCTGCGAATCTCGGCGGCAACCTGGCCGACCTGCTGCTTGTTGATGCCCTTGACGTTGATGTGCGTGTTGTCGGGCACCTCGAAGGTGATACCCTCGGGCGCATCGTAAAGCACCGGGTGAGAATAACCCAGGGAGAGCTCGAGGTTCTTGCCCTTGAGCTGGACACGATAGCCGACGCCGGCGAGCTCGAGAGCCTTGGTGTAGCCCTCGGAGACGCCCGTCACCATGTTCTGGATGAGGGCGCGGGTGAGGCCGTGGCGGGCGCGGGTCTCGCGCTCGTCATCGGGACGGACGACGGTGAGCTCGGTGCCCTCCTGCTCGATGGAGAGCTTCTCGTAGATGTCGAGCTCGAGCTGGCCCTTGGGGCCCTTGACGGTCACATGGGAACCGTTGACTGCCACTTCGACTCCGGCGGGAATCTGGACAGGCTTCTTACCGATACGGGACACGGTGATTCTCCTTCCTTCTACTCGCCTCGTGGCTTACCAGACGAACGCGACGATCTCGCCGCCGACGCCCGCCTTGCGCGCGTCGCGGTCGCACATGACGCCCTTGCTGGTAGAGACGATGGCGGTGCCAAGGCCGCCACGGACGCGCGGAAGGTCCATGACGCGCGCGTACTTGCGCAGGCCAGGCTTGGAGATGCGGCGGATGCCGTTGATGACCTTCTGCTTCTTGGGGCCGTACTTGAGGGTGATGTGGAGGGTGTTGTGGGGATAGCCGTCCTCGACGGTGTAGCCCTCGATGTAGCCCTCCTCGTACATGACGCGAGCAATCTCGATGAGCTTCTTCGAGCTCGGCATCGAGACCTCGGCCTTGTTCGCAGCATTCGCGTTACGGATACGCGTGAGCATGTCTGCGATCGGGTCTGTAAGGTTCATGCAGATTCTCCTTCGTTCTTGATGAACTCGCGTGTGAGGTCCTCGACCACCCGTAGCGGTCGAGCGCTCTCACGCGTCCTTCCCTGTCCGGCGGGGACGTACCCGCCGAACGCTGGCGTGACTACCAGCTGGCCTTCTTGATGCCGGGAAGCTCGCCCTTGAGCGCCAGCTCGCGGAAGCAAACACGGCACAGGCCGAACTTGCGGTACACGGAATGCGGACGCCCGCAGCGCTGGCAGCGCGTGTAAGCGCGCGTCGAGAACTTGGGCTCGCGCTGCTGCTTGACGATCATCGATGTCTTAGCCACTCTTACCTCCTCACATGGGATACCGGGCACCGGTACCGGGCGACGGCGGGGCCGCCCGGAACCGGATGCGCTGATTTACTTCTTGAACGGGAAACCGAAGCCGTCGAGAAGCGCACGGGCCTCCTCGTCGGTCTTCGCGGTGGTGACGATGGTGATGTCCATACCACGGGTGTGGTCGACGGAGTCGAAGTCGATCTCCGGGAAGATGAGCTGCTCGGTCACGCCCATGGAGAAGTTGCCGCGGCCGTCGAAGCTCTTGGGCGAGATGCCGCGGAAGTCGCGGATACGCGGGATCGCCACGGAGAGCAGGCGGTCGAAGAACTCCCACATGCGGTCGCCGCGCAGGGTGACCTTGGCGCCGATGGGCATGCCGGCGCGCAGGCGGAAGGACGCGATGGACTTGCGGGCGCGGGTCACCATGGGCTGCTGGCCGGTGATGGCGCGCAGGTCGCGCACGGCGCCGTCGATCGCCTTGGAATCGGTGGCGGCCTCGCCGACACCCATGTTCACGACGATCTTCTCGATCTTCGGGATCATCATGACGTTCTTGTACTCGAACTTGTCCTGAAGCTGGCCCTTGACCTCGTTCAGGTACTTGGTCTTGAGACGCGGGACGTACTTCTCCTCAGCCATGTTCACTCCTTCATGGGGTTTTAAGCACGGGGCGTGGCCTCGCGGCGGCGGGGTTCGATGCATCCTGCCACCTGCCCGAACGGGCGGGTTGTCCTCGTGCCTCCTGCCGCGTCGCCCCGAGCTGGCTTGGTGAAACTCGGCACGACGAATCGCCGGCAGGAGCCGGTCAATACGGTCGATATGATACGCCCTGCCGCCGGGAATTGCCAGCAGAACCCCAAGACGGGGGCGCTGTGGAGGGAATTCCATAAACTTTTAACGAGCAGCCCGGCGGGCAAGCCGCTCACCGCGTGCCTCACCTCGTTCGCCGAAGCCGGCGACGGCGAGCGGAACAAAGGTACCGTACGACGATTGTTGGTGTATATTTCTGTTCGTATGCAAACGCGCGTTTGCGCCGTTCAGAGGAGTTCCTATGGGATTGTTCGACATGTTCAAGAAGAAGCCGGCCGAGCCCGCGGCACCCGCCGCCCCCGCCGCGCCTGACGCGATCTCCGTCGTCGAGGAGGCCGACACCCTCTACGCGCCCGTCAGCGGCCGCGTCATCGCCATGACCGACGTGCCCGATCCCGTCTTCTCCGGCGAGGTCCTGGGCAAGGGTTGCGCCATCTGGCCCGACGAGGAGGTCGTCTACTCCCCCGTCTCCGGCACCGTCTCCGTCACCATGGGCCACGCCGTGGGCATCATGGGCGACAACGGCATCGAGGTCCTGGTGCACATCGGCGTGGACACCGTCGACATGAACGGCAAGGGCTTCACCGGCTTCGTGAAGCAGGGCGACAAGGTCGTCGCCGGCCAGCCGGTCATCAAGATGACCAAGGCCGACATCGAGGCCGCCGGCCATCCCGACTGCGTCGTGCTCGCCGTCTCCAACACGGCCGAGTTCGCCGAGGTCAAGCTCGTCGTCGACGGTGAGAGCACCGTCAGCGCCGGCACCGCCGTCGTGAAGGTCGCCCGCTAGCGAGCGTTCCGCATCGAGGCCATAGCTCCCGTTGCGACCGCGGCCCGCCCCCAGAAGGAGGCGGGCCGCTTTTCGTCTTCGCCCGAGCAGCTCCCTGCGTTGCGTGCCCCGGCGATCGGGGGCATGCGGGGCCCGCGCAAGGGCCCGTGCGGGAAGGCCCCCACACCGGATACGCCCCGGACCCCTTGGCCCTATGCGTTGAAGACGAGGCGGTCCAGTCGGTCGAGCGCGTCTTCGACGCGCGACTTGGGCAGCGCGAGGTTCATGCGGATGGAGCGCGGCCCGTGGAAGGGGCGCCCGTCCTGCCAGCCCACGCCCACGCGCCAGCCCGCGCGCAGCAACCAGTCGATGTCGCGCCCGTGCTCCGCGAGCCAGCCCGTGCAATCCAGGAAGAGCATGTAGGTGCCCTCCGGTTTCGCGAGCTCGACCCCTGCGAAGCGCTCTCGTATGAAGTCGTAGGCGACATCGACGTTTTCGCCCAGCACCTGGCAGAGCTCGTCCACCCAAAGCCCGCCCTCGGGCCGGTAGGCTCCCATGAGGGCGTGCATGGAGAGCACGTTCATCTCGTTGTAATGGGCCTTCGAGGCGGCGGCGCGCACGCGGTCGCGCAGGTAGCCGTCGTAGATGATGTGGTAGCTCCCCACCAGGCCCGCCAGGTTGAACGTCTTGGAGGGCGCATAGAGCGCGACGGTACGACGCCGGGCGTCCTCGGAGACGGACTGCGTGGGAACGTGGGTGTGGGCGGGCAAGATGATATCCGACCAGATCTCGTCGGAGATGACCACGCAATCGTGCCGGGCGTAGAGCTCCATGGCGCGCTCGATCTCGAAACGCTCCCACACGCGGCCGCACGGGTTATGCGGCGAGCAGAAGACCGCCGCATGGATGGGCTCCGCGGCGAGCTTTCGCTCCATATCGTCGAAATCCATGCGCCAGACGCCCGCCTCATCGCGCATGAGCGGCGAGTGCACGATGCGGAACCCCGCGTTCTCGATACTCGAGGTGAAGCCGATATAGGTGGGGCTATGGACCAGGACGGCATCACCGGGCTGCGCGAAGGCGCGCAGCGTGGAGACAAGCCCGCCCAGAACGCCGTTTTCGTACCCTATGTGCTCGGGCCTGAGGCCCGTGACCCCATGGCGGTCCCGCTGCCAGTCGATGATGCGCTGGAAGTACTCGTCCCGTGGCTCGAAGTACCCGAAATGGGGCTCGCGGATGCGCGCGGCGAGGGCATCTTGGATGGTGGGCAGCACGGGGAAATTCATATCGGCGACCCACATGGGGATGAAATCGCAACCCGGCTGCGGGGGCTCGGGAGCGCCGCCCCCGTGCCCCAAGCCGTCCACGGCGACGGCGTCCTGACCATGGCGGTCGATGATGCTCTCGAAATCGTAGGTCATGCTCGGACTCCCCTTCCCTCGAGCTGCGCCGGCGCCTCCGCGCGGGCAAACCATCGTCCATTGTCCCCCAAAACGGCGTGTCCGGGGACCATGCTCGGCAAAACGTGAACAGCATCCCCCGATCGCCAGGGTCCGATCGGGCTTTTGGACAGATGGTGCGCCGAGCGTTCGGACGGCAGATGCCCGGCGCGCGGGACCTATAATGCGGAGCGAACAGCGACCGCCCCGCCGCAACCACGACCACCGGAGAGCCCATGCACCGCGAACACCCCGCAAACGACGCCCCCGCGATGAGCGACGACCCGGCGATGAGCGCCGCACCTGCCGCACGCCCGGTGGCGGCCCGACGCATCGAGCTGCTCGCTCCCGCCGGGGGCTCGGAGGCGTTCCGGGCGGCGCTCGGCGCAGGAGCCGATGCCATCTATATGGGCATGGGGGATTTCAACGCACGGCGCAAGGCGGAGAACTTCACGGACGAGGCGTTCGCCGACGCCTGTCGCGCGGCGCACCTGGCGGGGGCGCGCGTCTACGTGACCGTGAACATCGTCATCAAGGATGCCGAGATGCCGCGCGCGCTCGAGCTTGTCCGCCGCTGCGCCGTGCTGGGCGCCGACGCCTTCATCATCCAGGACTGGGGCCTCTTCTTCGAGATCCGCCACCGTATGCCCGAGCTCGAGCTCCATGTGTCCACGCAGGCGAACATCCACGATGCGCGCGGGGTCGCATGGTGCCGCGACGCCGGCGCGGAGCGCGTGACGCTCTCGCGCGAGCTCTCGATCGACGAGATCGCCCTCATCCACCGCGCCGTCGATACCGACCTGGAAGTCTTCGCCCACGGGTCGATCTGCTTCTGCTACTCGGGCGTGTGCCTGCTCTCCAGCTTCGCCTGCCGCGGGCGCTCGGCGAACCGCGGCATGTGCGCCCAGCCCTGCCGGCTCCCCTATGAGCTCATCGATGCGGCGGGACGCGTGGTCTCCGCCCCGGGACGCGAGCGCGCGCTCTGCCCGCGTGACACCAACACAGTGGATATCGTCGGCCGCCTGGTGGATGCGGGCGCCTCGGCGCTCAAGCTCGAGGGCCGTATGAAGGCGCCCGAGTACGTCTTCTCCATCACCGACGCCTATCGGCGCGCGCTCGATGCCGTGGAGGCAGGGCGCGACCTTCCGGCAAGTGAGCGGCGCGACATCGATCGGCAGCTCAAGCGCTGCTTCAACCGCGACTTCACCCATGCCTATCAGGACGGCGCCTCGGGTGACGAGATGATGAGCTACGAGCGCTCCAACAACCGCGGGCAGGTGGTGGGAACGGTCACGGCGTTCGAGCCACGTACCCCGAAGAACCGCTCCGAGCGCTTCCGCGCCCGCGACAAGGGACCCGCCGGACGCGCCGTCGTGCGGCTCACCGAGCCCGTTGGCGCACGCGACCTCATCGAGCTGCGCCCCGTGGATGATCCTGACTCGTTCTTGACGGCGATCGCCCGCGAGGGTGCGCCGGCAGGCGCGAGCATCGGGCTCGAGATCCCCCGCCCCATCGCGGTGGGGTCGGTCGCGCGCATCATCCGCAGCCAGGAGGCGCTCGACCGCACGGACGCCGTCCTTACCCGCGAGCACCCGCGCAAGCGCGCGGTCACCGTGCGCGTTATCGCGCGGATCGGTGCGCCGTTCGCCGTCGAGCTCGCCTGCGCCGACCGCCCCGAGCTCGTCGGGCGCGCCGAGGGCTTCGCGGTCGAGGCGGCGCGCACCCGCGCCGTGACCGCGGACGACCTTCGCGAGCACGTGGGGCGCCTGGGCTCCACGCCGTTTGCCGCCGCATCGTTCGATATCGATCTGGACGACGGTGCCGGCATGGGATTCTCCGCCGTGCACGCCGTACGCGCCGAAGCGGCCCGAGCGCTCGAGGAGGCCA
>CASFIQ010000156.1 GCA_949294785.1 uncultured Collinsella sp. | reverse complement strand
CCCGCGCTTCCTGCCGGAACGGCCGGCTCCATCCGCCGACGCGTCGCCCGCCTGGCGACGGCGCCGCGGCGTGGGACCGCTCACCACGAGGCGGTCGGCGCTGGAGAGGCCGTCCCCCACGTCCACGCCCATCTCGCGATCGAGCTCCATGAGGGCGAGCGCGATGTCGGGCGACTCGATCTTCTCAAGCACGTCGCGCCCGACGGTATCCGGACGGCAGGCGCAATGCTGCTCCTCGGCGCGCTTCTTGCATGCATCGGAGCACGTCATGTCCGAGAGGTCGACGCGGAAGGTCTTGCCGTTCTCCAGGCGCAGCACCAGCTGCTCGCGCGGGGTGTCGTACTCCTGGATCTTCGCCTTGCCGAGCGGGGTGTCGATGAGCGTCTTCTTCTTGGGGGCGCGGCCCTTGAAGTCCTTGTACGCCTCGAACTCGTAGCGCAGGCAGCACATGAGGCGGCCGCACACGCCCGAGATCTTCGACGAGTTGAGCGGCAGGTCCTGCTCTTTCGCCATGCGGATGGAGACCGGCTCGAACTGCCCGCCGAACCGCGTGCAGCACAGCTCCTGGCCGCAATGGGCGAAACCGCCCACCAGGCGGGTCTCGTCGCGCACGCCGATCTGGCGCATGTCGACGCGCATGTGGAAGAAGCTTGAGAGGTCCTTCACCAGCTGGCGGAAGTCGACCCGGTCCTCGGCGGCGAAGTAGAAGATCGCCTTCTCGCCCCCGAAGAGGAACTCCACGCCCACGGGCTTCATATCGAGACCGTTCTTCTTGATGAGGCGGCGGAAATCCGCCATCGCGGCGTCGCCCTTGTCGGCCAGCTCGTCGGCGCGGTCCAGGTCCGCGTCCGTCGCCCGGCGAAGCACCGGCTTCAACGGGGCGGAGAGGTCGCGCTCGTCGACCTCGAAGGGGTCTGCGGTCACCAGGCCGATCTCGGTACCGCGCTCGGTCGAGCAGACGGCGTGATCGGCTTCCAGAATGTCGACGTCGCACGGGTCGAACCACAGGTCGCGTGCGGCGAACGAGAAGCGAACGGGAACAACTACCGGCATAGAAGCGCCTTCCTGATATCGAAGAGCATGACCTCGAGGGCCAGCTGGGGTCCAACGTTTCTGGCGATGGCGCGCTCGGCGGCACGGGTGGCCTCGATGGCGTGGACCGCGCCGACGGCGGTCGTGCGCGCGGCTATGCGGCGGACGGTATCCGCTGCGTCGGCGTTGACGACGGCGTCGGGCGCACCCGCGAGCGCGAGCAGCACGTCGCGCAGAAGCGAGCGAGCACTGGCCAGCACTTCCATCATACCCGAACGCTCGCGATGGGTGAGTTCGCGCTTGTTGCGCTCCTCGAGCTGCTTGAGCGCGCCGCGGGCGAGGTACTCCCCGTCGCGCTCGAGCATCGCCTTCTGGGCCCGCTTGACCTCGTCGAGCGGGGCGCGGGCGGCGGCAAGGACCTCCTTCGCGGCATCGAGGACGTCGAGCTCGTCGGCATCGGCCAGCGCATCGAGCGCGCGCAGCATGGCGCGGCGCGCGTCCTGGCGCTCGGCGCTCTTCAAAAATGCCACCGCCCGAGCGGGGC
>CASFIQ010000155.1 GCA_949294785.1 uncultured Collinsella sp. | reverse complement strand
CTGGTCCGCCGCGAGAATGGTGTTGATGCGCTGGGCGATGATCAGCACGGCGGCGTCGGACACCTCCTCGGCCAGGGCGCTTCTCAGCGCGGCGTCGGTCTTGAAGTCGAGCGCCGAGAACGAGTCATCGAAGATGTAGAGGTCGGCGGGCTTCACCAGGGCGCGGGCGATCGACAGGCGCTGGCGCTGTCCGCCGGAGAAGTTCGTGCCGCCCTGCGAGACGCGACTCATGAGCCCGTCGGGGAGCTCGCGCACGAAGGCGGACTGGGCCACGTCGAGCGCGTGCCACATCTCGTCCTCGGTGGCGTCCGGCTTGCCGTAGCGCAGGTTGTCGGCGATCGTGCCGCTGAAGAGCCACGCCTTCTGAGGCACGTACGAGATCCGGTCGCGCAGCGCCTGCTGCGTGAGGTCGCGGACGTCCGTGCCGCACACGCTCACGAACCCGTCGGTCACGTCGTGGAAGCGCAGCAGCAGCTTGGCGATGGTGGACTTGCCCGATCCCGTCGGGCCGATGATCGCCGTCGTCGTGCCGCGGCGGCAGATGAAGTTGATGTGGTGGAGGGTGTCCTCGTCGGCGTCGGCGAAGCGGAAGGACGCGTTGCCGAAGTGCGCGACGGCCTCACCCTGCAGCGCGGGCGATCCGCTACTCTCCCCGTCCACGCCGGCCCCGGGAAGGGCCTCTGTCGCGCCGTCGGCGATCGAGGGCTCGTGGTCGATCACCTTGCGACAGCGCTCGAGGCACACGAGCGCGCGCGGGAGCATGAGGGCCGAGATCTGCGCCATCATGATGAAGAAGAGGATCAGCATGGCGTACTCGACGCACGCCGAGATCGAGGCGATCTCCATAGCGTGGACGCCGACGCGGTTGCCGCCGAGCCAGATGACGCCGACCTCGGCGATGTTCATGATGAAGAAAGTCGTGCAGTCGAACGTCGCGAAGATCCAGTTGACGCGGATCGCGCTCTCGGCGAACGTCGTGAACGCCTCGTCGAGGCTCTCGCGCTCCGACTCCTCCTTGCCGAAGGCGCGGATCACGCGCACGCCAGTGATGCTCTCGCGCAGGCGCACGTTCATGCGATCGATGAAGCGCTGGAGCTTCTGGAAGATGACGGCGGCCTTCTTGACGGTCACGACCGCGATCACGCAGACGACGGCGATGAACGCGGCGAGCATGAGGCCCATCTGCTGGTCGATCGAGCAGGCGAGCGCGATGCCGATCGCGGCGGAGAAGGGAACCGGCAGCATCATCTGGATGGTCATGGTGATGGCCTGCTGGATGACGTTCACGTCGCCTAGGGTGCGCGTGATCATGGAGCCGGTGCCGAACTGCTCGAAGTCGCCGCCCGAGAACGAGAGCGAGGCGTCGTAGACGGCGTTTCTGATGTCGCGGCCCACGCTCGTGGCGAGGTCGGCGCAGAGCCAGTTGCAGAAGAACGCGCCCGAGCCCGACACGACGACGGCGACAAGCATGAACGCCGCCTGGGACATGATGTAGTCCATGTCCCGCGTCGACACGCCGATGTTGATCATGTTGGCGAGGATGGTCGGCACGAGCAGGACGCCGACGAGGTTGACGGCGAGCGCGACGAGCACGCCGGCGGTCTTGAGCTTGTAGGGCTTGAGAAAGCGCAGAAGCACCCTCATATGGTTCGAAACTCCTTATGTTGCTGGGATGGCTTGGGACATGGCGCCGCGCGGCGGGCGGCGGCCTCAGGCGGGGTCCGGGGATCCCGCGGCGGGGGCGACGGCATCGGGGTCGCCGGATTCGTTGGGAACGAACGGGGAGCCGAGCCCGCTCATCTCCTCCTCGAGCGCCCGCGCGTAATGGCGGACCATCCGCACGAGCTCGCTGCGCTCGGTCGCGGAGAGCGCCGAGAACGCCCGCTTCTCCGCCTCGATGGCAGGGACGATCCGATCGCGGGAGAACTCCCTGCCCCGCTCGGTGAGGGCGACCTGCTTGCTCTTGCGGCTTCCCTCGGCGAACGAGAGCTCGACGAGGTCGCGGGCGCCGAGCGTCTTGAGCGCCGAGTTGATGGTCTGCTTGCTGTACGCCCATTTCGAGGTCAGAAGCGCGAGCGGCATGGCGCCTCCCGCGAGCTCGAGGTCGTACATCATCCAGTACGCGCAGTCGGACAGGCCGCAACCCCGGGCGTAACCGTGGTAGAGCTTGTCGATGTCGTTGTAGAGCAGATCGAGCTCGAAGGGAGCGACCTCGCGCGGATCCCCGCTCCCGCTGGCACGACTCGTCATTCCCACCTCCCCCGCTGTCGGAACGAAGACGAATGTCCGGATATTTTAGTCCGAATTCAGATTATTTACAAGACGGCCGCGGCCTTCCCGAATTATCCGCACAAGAAGAGCCGCCGGGCGAGCGGATCGCACCAGCGGCTCTCAGGGGTCTCGCATCATCCCGTCGCGGAGGACGCCGGCATGGCGCCCCGAGTCGGCCGCGCGGGAAAGGACCGTCAGCTCCTACAGCTGCCATCCCTCTTGGATCGACTCATAGAACGTCGCCTCGGGGAACAGGTCGTGGATGCTCTTGCCGTCGCGCCACGGCAGCTCGATGAGCTCGGGCATGGTGGTGACGAGCTCGGAACAATCGGTGAAGCGGCCCTTCTCGTTCAGGGTGTCGCAGTCCTGCACGCGCCAATAGCCGTCGGTGTGCGTGATGTAGTAGTGATCATCGTCGACATCCATGAACGCACGCGTCTTGGAGCGCAGGTACCCCAGGAATCCCTCGAAATCGATGTCGATCGGCTCCTCGGCCTTGAGTCCCATGGTGACCTCCTCGATAAGGGCGCCCCGAGTCGGGCGCCGGGTGGATAGTACCAGATACCTCTAGTAAACCCGCGACCCCCAGCTGACATACCGTCATTCTGGTAGGCGGCGCATGTCTCTAGGTAGGCGGGCGGGCTTGACAAATCGGCATAACGGGCCTCGAAGTTTCTCCACAACCCCGTCCGGCCGCCGACTCCGCGCGGCGCTTCGGGTACGATGGAGCCCGGCAACGCCCTGAGCAGCAAGCGAGAAGGAGCCCCGATGACAGACAGCGCCGCCCGCGTGAGAACCCTCGCCTCCTGGAACGTCAACGGCCTCAGAGCCGTCCTCAAGAAGAACCCCGGCTTCATCGAGATCGCCCGGGACCTCGACGCCGACATCCTCGCCCTTCAGGAGACCAAGCTCCAAGAGGGGCAGGTCGAGATCGACCTTCCCGGCTACCACCAGGTATGGAGCTACGCTGAGCGCAAGGGTTACTCGGGCACCGCGGTGTTCACCCGCGAGGAGCCCCTCTCGGTGCGCCGCGCCGACGCGCTCCTCGACCCCGCGGTCACCGAGGCGGCGGGCATTGCCGAGGGCTCCGAGGGCATGGCGCTCCTCGCCGAGGCGGCGCTCGAGGGCCGCGTGTGCGCCCTCGAGTTCGACGGCTTCTGGTTCGTGGACGTCTACACGCCCAACGCCAAGGACGGGCTCGCCCGCATAGACGGCCGCATGGTCTGGGACGACGCGTACCGCGCCTTCCTGAAGCACCTCGAGAAGACGACGGGTAAGCCCGTGGTGACCTGCGGAGACTTCAACGTCGCCCACGAGGAGATCGACCTCAAGAACCCCAAGAGCAACCGGGGCAACGCCGGCTTCTCGGACGAGGAGCGCGGCAAGTTCACCGAGCTCATAGACGCCGGCTTCATCGACACCTTCAGACACCTCCACCCGGACGAGACCGGGGCGTACAGCTGGTGGAGCTACCGCTTCAACGCCCGCAAGAACAACGCCGGCTGGCGCATCGACTACTTCCTGGTCAGCGACTCCGTGGCGGACCGCGTCCGCGACGCCGCCATCAGAAGCGACATCTTCGGGTCGGACCACTGCCCCGTCACGCTCGAGATCGAGCTGTAGCCACCCGGCTCGGCTCCTCCCCTACTCGACGGATCACCCCAGAAGCGAGCAGGCGGCGCCGATCTGCTCGGACGTGCCCATGAGCCCGATCTGGTCGCCGGGCATGACGACGGTCCCCGCATCGAGGAACAGCTCGAGCGCCGCGCCGCGCCTGAGCGCGACGGCGTTCGCCCCCGTCCGGGCTCGCAGGTCGAGGTCGGCGAGCGTACACCCCGCCATCGGGCACCCCTCGCCCACCTTGATCCAGTTCAGCTCCAGCTCGGCGAAGGACGCCGCGAGGCGGTCGAACGCCCGCATGCGCTGGCCGCGGGCGCTGTCCCCCAGCGCCTCGTAGCCGCTCGCGCGGAGGTCGTCGGCGTAACCCTGGATCCGCCTGGGCTTGAAGCCCAGGTCGAGCAGGGTGTGGCGCATGAGCTCGATCCCTCCCTCGAGCTCGGGCCGAACGATCTCGTCGACCCCCGCCGCCACCAGCGCCTCGACGCCGTCGGCGCTGTCGGCCCTCGTGACGATCCTGAGCTTCGGGGAGAGCGACCGCGCCTCGTGCGCGATCTGCTCCGCCGCCGCGTCGCCGTGCGAGGCGATCACGAGCACGCTCGCTCCGTCGAGGTGCGCGTGCGACAGGATCTCGGAGTTCGCGGCGTCGCCGAACAGGACGGGGAAGCCGTTCTCCTCCGCCTCCTCCGCCACCGGGAGGTCGCGCTCGACGACGAGGCAGGGGACGCCGAGGTTCTTGAGCACCTCGGTGACGCACTTGCCCGCGCGTCCGTAGCCGACCACCACGACGTGGTCGCTCATGCCCTCCCGAGGCTCCTCGAAGCTGCGGACGCGGCGCTCGAACAGCCGCACGAGGCCGGGCCTTTCGCGCATCCAGCGCTCCATGGGGTCGACGAGCTTGAGCGCGAACGAGTTGAGCGCGATCGACACGACCGCGCCGCCCAGAATCAGGCTGTACTGGTCGGCGGAGAGCACGCCGAGGGCCATTCCCGTCTGCCCGATGATGAAGCTGAACTCTCCGATCTGCGCCAGGCCCGCGGCGATGGTGAGGCTCGTCCGCACGCCGGTCCCGAAGACGGCGCCCAGCACCATGTTGATCGCCCACTTCCCCACCATGATGAGGGCGACGAGCGCGAGAAGCTCGCCTGCGTGCGCCGCAAGGACACCGGGGTTCACCATCATGCCCACGCTGGCGAAGAAGATGATCGAGAACAGGTCCTGGAAGGGGATGGCCTCGGCCGCCACGCGATGCGAGAGCTTGGAGGTTCCCACCACCACGCCGGCGAGAAACGCGCCGAGCGCGACCGAGAGGTCGAACACGAGCGCCGCGGCGAGCGCGGTACCGAGCGCGATGACCACCACCGCCAGCTGGAAGAGCTCGCGCGGGCAGCCGCGGGCGATGCGCGCCAGAAGCCGGGGCAGCAGGCGCGATCCCACCGCGAGCATGAGCGCCACGAAGGCCGCCGTCTTGGCCAGTGCCTCGGCGATGCCGGCGGCGATGGCGGCGGGCTCGGTGTCCCCCGGACCGAAGACGACCGGCAATATGACCAGAATGACGACGGTCGCCAGGTCCTCCACGATGAGCCATCCCGTGGCGATGCGGCCGCCGCGGCTCTGGTAGAGCCCGGCGTCGGTGAGGTTCTTGATCAGCACGACGGTGGAGGCGATCGAAACCGAAAGGCCCAGCATGACGCCCGCGTCGGCGCTCCACCCGAAAGCGGACGCCAGCGCCACGCCGGCTGCGGTCCCCAGCGCGATCTGGATGATCGCGCCCGGCACCGCGACGCCCTTGACCTCCATGAGGTCCTTGAGCGAGAAATGCAGGCCGGTGCCGAACATCATGAACATGACGCCCACCTCGGCGAGCTGCTGCATGGCGTGCGAGTCGCCCGCGAAACCCGGGGTGAAGGGGCCCACCAGAAGGCCGCCGGCGAGATAGCCCACGATGGGCGGGAGCTTGACCGCGCGGGCCATGAGGCCGCCGGCGAACGCGGCGACGAGCGCGAGGACGAACGTCATGAGCAGGATGGTGTCTCCGTGCATGGAACCTCCGGGGTGGGGCGGGGGGCGAGCTTCTACCAGCATATACCCCATACCGCGGGCAACCGAGGCGCACCACGGGAAATCCCGTATCTCCATCAAGCCCATTACCTGCAGCGTCAACGATATTTGTGGCATTTCACCAACGATATTTACGCTGTTTTGGCAACGGGTTTTGCGCTACCTCGCCAACGGGATCCGCGGCATTTCGCAAACGATATCCAAGGCTTACCGACGGTCGTGATTGCCCTCGCCAGACCCGGAGGGCGAGGTGTATGCCATGTGTCGCTCACGTTGCCCGCATGTTTCGCGACTCCGGCGGGCGGTCGGAGGACTATGCTGGTTTCTCGTACGCTGGTCCATAAGTCCGCGGAAGAAAGAAGGAACCCATGTCCAACGAAATCAACGGCACCGCTGTGCCCGGCGCGCCCGCAGCCGCGGGTGCCGCGACCCCTGCAACCGACGCGCTCTACGAGCGGCAAGGCGCATACATCCCCCGCATCGCCGCCGTGCACGACCTGTGCGGCTACGGCAAGTGCTCGCTCGGCGTCGCCATCCCCGTGCTCTCCGCCGCCGGATGCGACGTGTGCCCCGTGCCGACGTCGCTGTTCTCGGCGCACACGCGCTTCCCCGAGTTCTATATGCACGACACCACAAGCATCCTTTCCGATTACCTGGACGCCTGGGTGAAGGAGGGCATCGAGCTCGACGGCATCTACTCAGGCTTTCTGGGCGCACCCGAGCAGGTCGAGATCATCCGCCGCCTCTACCGCGAGCATCCACGGGCGCTGCGCATCGTCGACCCGGTGATGGGCGACGGCGGCCAGAAGTACACCACCTACACCGACGAGCTCTGCCAGGCCATGGCCGACCTGGTGGACGGCGCCGACGTGCTGACACCCAACCTTACCGAGGCATCAATCCTGACGGGCATCCCCTACCAGGGCCAGGATGTTGACGAGGCCTTCATCCAGAAGAACGTCGACGCGCTGCTGGGCATGGGCGCCAAGACCGTCGTCCTGAAGGGCGTGGTGCACGAGGGCGAGCCCATCATTCGCAACTACCTCGCCGAAGCTGCCACCGGCGGCTCGATCACCGAGGTGTCCGGAGAGTTGCTACCCTATATGCTCCATGGCACGGGTGACCTCTTCGCGAGCGCGCTCACCGCAGCGATCTTCTGCGGGCGCAGCCTGGCCGATGCGGTCGCGTTCGCCAGCCGGATCGTCTGCGCTGCCATGCGCGTCACCTGCGAGCAGCCCGATTACGAGGTGCGCGGCGTGTCCTTCGAGACCATCCTGGGCCAGGTGACCGACCTTCTGCGCTAGTCCGTCAATGATCTGGCCCGATGGTGCGCTAACCCGGATAGTGCGCCTGCCTGACAACGCGCCGGTCTGACAGGGTGTTCGTTACAACAGAGGGGCAAAACGGTGCAAAAACCCGGATCGGCCGAGTAGCAGTCTCGCGTGAGTGCTGCTGCCGAGCGTTTTACCAGGCATTTTTCTAACGCCGTACAACGCCTTACTCGGTCGAACCGGAAAGCGGCACCGTTTTGCCCCTCTATTTTTACCGACACCTCGCTCTCGTGCAGCCCGCTGCCCGAGCCATCACCGCGGCCCGTCTGTGCAACTTGGGGCATATTGTGTGCCGTATTCGCAACCGGCCCGATATAGGGCAGAACCACTTCGGAAAACAAGCAGGTAGCGGGGTTGCGCATATCGGGGATACCCGCCCCGGACCCGAACTCCACACACAATAAGCCCCGATCTGCACCTGAGGGCAGACAATGGAATATCTTCCGGTAAAACTTGTCGTCCCCCATCATAATGTTGGTATCTGTATCGTTCGGTTACCCAAGACGGTTGACGGGCGCGCACCGACCGGTGCTGGATGCGCTCTGCTCCGACGGAGAGACGAGGAGGCGGGATGGGGGCGGTCGTGCGCAACTCGGCAGCACCCCGGCACTCGTGCGTCCTCCCGCATGACCTCTCCCGTCGCATCATCCGAGCGACATGCTTGCTGTTGGTGGCAGGTGTGGTTGCCCTTGCATTCACAGGGTGCAGCGGCGACGGCAGCGCGACCAGCGCACCGGGAACGGGGGCGGGCGGCGCGGGAACCACCTCGGGGCCGGACTACACCATGCCCGCAGAGGTCCTCACCGCCGCCTACGACGATGCCGCGGCCGAGCATGTGGGCCCGGCCGGGTTTGACCTCAGCCACCTGGTTGAGGGCTATGTCGCCGTCTCGGCGACCGCCGCGAGCCGCCTGAAGCTCCAGGTGAGCGCCGGCGACATGAGCTACAACTACGACCTCCCGCAGGACGGCACGCCCATCGTGTGCCCCCTCAACATGGGCGACGGCGCCTACACCTTCCGCGTCATGCAGAACACCCAGGGCACGAGCTACGTCGAGCTCGCGCGCACCGCCGCGCAGGTCGCGCTCGCGAGCGAGTTCGAGCCCTACCTGCGCCCCAGCCTCTATTGCGCCTACGACGACGCGAGCGCCGCGGTCGCGCAGGCGCGCGAGCTCGCCGCCGGCGCGCAGAACCAAGGCGATGTGGTCCGTGCGGTCTACACGTGGCTGTGCGACAACATCTCCTACGACTACGAGAAAGCCGCGCAGGTGGCCGATGCCACCGGCTACGTGCCGAACCCCGACGCCACGTTGGAGGCCCGCAGCGGCATCTGCTTCGACTACGCGTCGCTCACCGCGGCGATGCTGCGCAGCCTGGGCATCCCCTGCCGCATCATCACCGGCTACGTGGAGTCCGACGGCATATACCACGCGTGGAACGAGATCTACATCGACGGCAGCTGGGTCACGGCCGAGATCCGCATCGACCCCGAGACCTGGACGCGCATCGATGTGACGTTCGCGGCGGCCGATGGGATGGCCGGCCCGGACGCCACCTATACCGACCGGTACGTCTATTGAGATGTCTGTTGAGAACGGGGCGAGATCGATGGGGACAAGAGCAATGGGGACGAGATCGATGAACGGGAAACCACACCACCTGAACGAAGGGGGACGCGCATGAGCGAGCAGATCGACAGCCGCATCGGCGGCGAGGTGCACGAAGCGCTCGACGGGGCGACCGTAAGCGTCTTTTGCGGCAGCCTGGCCATGATGCTCGCCGCGGGCATCCAGCTCGAGGAGGCGGTGCACCTTATGGGCGAGGGGCGCGAGAACGCCCGCATCGACCTGGTGAGCCGCGCGCTGTGGCGGCGCATCGCCGCGGGACAGAGCCTGGGCGACGCCATGGCGGCGACCGGGGTCTTCCCCCGCTTCGCGCTCGATATGGTGCGCGCGGGCGAGCGGGCGGGCCGCGTGGAGAACGTCCTGCGCCATCTGGCCACCTATTACGACGCGGAGAGCCGCATCATGGCGAAGATCCGCGTCGCCGTGGGCTACCCGGCGGCGCTGCTGGGCGTCATGTCGGTGATCATCGCGTTCACCGTATGGGCGCTGCTGCCCATCTTCGCCGACGTGTACGAGCAGCTCGCCGGCGGCATGACCACGGGATCGTTCGCAGCGCTCGACATCTCGGTGGGAATCGGCGCGGTCGCGCTCGCGGTCGCGCTCGCGCTCGCGGTCGCCACGGCGGCGGCGTTCTTCGCCAGCCAGACCCCCGGCGGCGTCGCCGCGCTGCAGCGCCTGCTGGAGCATCTGCCCATGAGCCGCGCAGCGCTCTACCGGCTGGCCCTCGCCCGCTTCACCGCCGCGCTCGCCATCCTTGTGGTGGCGGGCTCCACCACCGAGGACGCGCTCGCCGACGCCGCGCGGACGGTTGGCCACCGCACGCTGCGCGAGCGGTTGGACCGCGCGCACGCGGCCATGTCAGACCTCTCGCGGGGCCTGAGCCTCGCGCAGGCGATCGACGAGTGCGAAATCTTCGACCCGCTCTACGCGCGGCTGCTCACCGTGGGCTCGCGTTCCGGCGCGCTCGACACCACGCTCGAGGACCTCGCCTCCGTCTTCTTCGACGATGCGGTGGACGAGGTCGACCACATGATCGACCAGATCGAGCCCGCGCTCGCCGCGCTCATCACCATCGCGGTGGGCGCCACGCTCGTCGCCGTCATGCTCCCGCTCATCGGCATCATGAGCTCGATCGGATAGGAGGCCGCCGTTGATCCGACTGACCACGCGATCCCTCCGCCGGCGCGTCGTCGCCGCGCTCGTCGCCGTCGCGGCCGTCTGCGCGCTTGCCGGCGGCATCGCGCTCATGCGCACCGCCGCCATAGAGCAGGGCGCGGCGAGCCTGCGCGCGAGCGTGCTGGGCTGCGCCATGCAGTGCTGCGCGGTCGAGGGGTCCTACCCCGCGACGCTCGAGTACCTTGAGGAGCACTACGGGCTCACGGTCGACCACGAGAGCTACGTGGTGCTTTACGAGTCGTTCGCCTCGAACGTGCTGCCCTCCGTGGTGGTGAGACCCCGATGAGCTGGCAGGGGGCATCCATATTGCACGATAGCCGCGCGGCGGGCACCGGGTCGGTCCCCAG
>CASFIQ010000154.1 GCA_949294785.1 uncultured Collinsella sp. | reverse complement strand
TGGTCGCTCGACGGCGAGACCACCATCATCCCGCGCGACGTGCTCGCCCGCGAGTTCTCGCTCGAGCGCATCTCCAAGAACCCGGCGACCTTCGACCCCAAGAAGCTCGACTGGATGAACGCCGAGTACATCAACGCGATGAGCGATGCCGAGTTCGCCCGCAAGATCCTCGTCCCCGAGCTCACGCGCGCCGGGATGCTCGACGAGGGCGCGGAGCGCACGAGCGCCTGGATCGGGCGGCTCGCCGCCATCGTGAAGCCGCGCACCAAGATGCCCGCCGACGCCGCGGCCGTCTCCGCCCCCATCTTCGCGACGGCCGAGACCCTTCCCTATGACGAGAAGTCCGTGGCCAAGGGCCTCGCCAAGGAGGGTATGGGGGCCGTGCTCGACGCCGCACGGGCGGCGCTCGAGGCGCTTCCCGCCACCGGTTGGACCGCCGAGGCGATCGACGCCGCGCTCGAGCCCTTGCCCGAGGCGCTCGACCTCAAGAAGCGCGTCGTCTTCCAGGCCGTGCGCGTGGCCGTGTGCGGCAACATGGTGTCCCCGCCGCTCGGCGAGACCATGGAGCTCATCGGCCGCGACGACTGCATGGCGCGCATCGTGCGGGCGCGTGCGATGGCGATATAGTATGTAAAATCACCCCAGGGTTTTTTAACATGCACCCGCCGCATCTGTGACGGGTGCTTTTTGTCCGGACGGGATGGTATCTATAGAAGCGAACGATTTGGAGCCGCCCGCCCGGGTCTGAGCCCGGACGAGCACAAATGACGGGAGCACGTACATGGGTGACCGGCGAATACCTGTCAAAAGCCACCATGCATCGGGCGCTTTCTCGGAAAAAGCCCGCTCCGACTTTGAACGCGCGCGTGAAGCGTATCGCGGCGTTCGCAAGCAAATGATCGAAGCATTCAGAGACCTCTTGGCGGAGCGGCTTCAAAACGATAGGCGCTACCGGGTCATAACCCATCGATGGGCGGGTCATGGCGGTGAGAACTATCACCCGCGCAACAAGGAGGGCGCGGCTACGAAGTGCCTGTATTCAAAGCGCTTTGGAGGTGCGGGCGTACCGACTTACGACCTAAGCGATTGGCGCTGGATCGAAATCAAGATCGAAAGCAAGGACGGAAACGAAGGCACAAGCTCCCTGCTCGTTAGCTTTCAATCGCCCGATTATGACGAGAAGTACAGGAACCACCATTCGCTCCAGGACAGAATCGCGCTCATCGACGGCGACGCGGATGGCTTCGATGGCAGCGGGAACTTCGAGGACACGGGCTTGATGCTCCCGCTAAACGAGGACGATGCGGATACGCTCGTCCGCTATATCGAGGAGCGGCTCGAACGGATAGGGGTCGGCCATGGGGCGTGACGTGAAGACGCTCGTCGTTGGCGATATGCACTGCAAGGAGGAGCTCATCCTTTCCCGCGTGGACGCGGCGGTCGAGGTGCTCAGCTGCGAGCGCGTCATCTTCTGCGGCGACTACGTTGACGAATGGCATTCGAACATCCTCACCATGCGCGATGCGATGGATGTGTTGCGCTCATGGGTGCTCGAGCGGCGCGCGGACGGCCTCGCCGTCGACCTCGTCATGGGCAACCACGATATGCAATACCGTCTGCGCGAAGCGGGGCCAGGTACACATACCGCGCTTTTCGACGAGGTCTCACACCTGCTCGACGAGCTCGACGTCTGCGCGGCCGTGACGGTGGGCGGCTCGCTCGTAACCCATGCGGGCGTGACGCGCGTTTGGGCGAACGACTGCCTCGACCTCACGGAGGGCACGGATGCGGCGACGATCGCGCATCAGCTGAACGCCCTCCTCGACCACGGCCAGGAGGTCTCCCTGCGCATGCTTGCCATGGCGGGCGAAGGCCGCGGCGGCTGGGAACTACCCGGTCCTTTGTGGGCAGACCAGTCCGAGCTCTACCAAGACCCCCTGCCCGGGCTCGATCAGATTGTGGGGCACACACCGGTCGAATCCATCGACCTATGGAGCACCCCCGCCGAAGACGGCATTCACACGGCAGCACACCTCGTCTTCTGCGACACGATGAGCCTCACGAGCAACCTCTCCCCCATCGGCGACGGCAGCATGCTCCTCGTCGACGGCAAGACCATCCGTACCGTATCCGACGAGGAGTTGGGTGTTCGGCCGTGGCGACTTTCCGTTTGGGAGTGGATGACCACCTATGTTCTCCCCTTTCTCGGCTGAATAGCCCGGACCTCTCAATCCCAAATCGGCAATGAGCGTGCGACGCGGGCAACATCAAACGGCGACACCCGTCCATCGCGTACAATAGCCGCGAGAGATTCGCGAACGGAAGGATGACGCATGGCGAACATGTCCGCATTCGAGGTCCTGGGTCCCATCATGGTGGGCCCCTCGAGCTCGCACACCGCCGGCGCCCTGCGCATCGCCCGCGTGGCCGCCTCCCTCATGAACTCCCCCGTCACCCGCGTGCGCTTCACGCTCTACAACAGCTTCTCCCACACCTATCGCGGCCACGGGACCGACCGCGCGCTCGTCGCAGGGATCTTAGGGATGGACACCGACGACGAGCGCATCCGCGACGCGCACGAGCTCGCACGGAAGCGCGGGCTCGCCGTCGAGGTGGTCGAGGGCGGCGATGCGGACCGCCTTCACCCCAACACCGTCGACATCGAGATGCGCGACGCGTGCGGCGGCACGCTCTCCGTGCGCGGCGAGAGCCTGGGCGGCGGCCGGGTGCGCCTCTCGCGCGTGGAGGGCGTCGCCGTGGACATCTCCGGCGAGTACGACACCCTCTTCATCGCCCACCGCGACCAGCCGGGCGTGCTGGCCGACCTCACGATGCTGCTCTCCGCGCGGCGGATCAACATCGCGTTCATGCGCACCTACCGCGAGGAACGGGGCGGGCGCGCCTACACGGTCTTCGAGCTCGACGAGGCGCCCGAAGAGGGGCTCGTCGACGAGGTACGCGCCCGCGAACACGTCGACACCGCCTGCTTCGTGCGCGTTCCCGGCGCCGCCCCGGCGAGCGCGCTCGACGAGACGGACGAGTTCTTCGGCACCGCGGCCGACCTGCTCGCCACCTGCGACCGCGGCGGGCTCACCATCGGCGCCGTCATGGCGGTGCGCGAGGCGGCGCTCTCGGGTGAGCAG
>CASFIQ010000153.1 GCA_949294785.1 uncultured Collinsella sp. | reverse complement strand
CCGCATCCCCGCTTCGC
Source organism: uncultured Collinsella sp. (assembly GCA_949294785.1). Lineage (GTDB taxonomy): Bacteria > Actinomycetota > Coriobacteriia > Coriobacteriales > Coriobacteriaceae > Coprousia. The sequence goes on along the minus strand of CASFIQ010000153.1, from coordinate 6,029 downwards.
TGTCGCCTCGCCGCCCCGGACGCTCGCCGTCCGGGGTATCTTCGGCAGCGAGCCAGTTGACATCGCCTGAGGAGATGCGCCGAAGCGCGCCCCAGAGTGCAACTCGGGGCTTAGTGAGTGCCATGATGTGTAAGACGGTCGGTATCAGCACAAGCAGCATGCTCCCGACCTTTGGTTTCTTCTGCCAGGATGAGCATGCTACTCGGGATTTGACGAAAACGACACTCACTAAGCCCCGAGTTGCACCTGGCCACCGGATGCCCGCTTCGGAGAAGCGCTCGCTTCGAGGCGTCGAAGCGAGCGCCACGTTACACTGCGGCTTGCGCGACGTCGTCCGGCCCGCCGAGCTTCGCGTAGCGCGCCGCATCGTCGATGTAATGGTCGAGCGTGTAGGCGAGGCTCCGGCACCGCATGCTCGCAGCGAGGCGCCGCAGCAGATCATAGGCGGCATCCGAGCGCGGACGGTCGTGGAAAACCCCTGCCATGCGCCAGAGCGTGCCCAGATCGCGGTCCTCCACCTTGTCATCGGCGACGGCGATGTACTCGACGGCTTCGACCTCGGCGAACATGCGCCACAGGGTCGCTAGGCGATCGCGGGTCGCCTCGCGCGCGCCCTCGTCGGGGAGCGAGTCGGCGAAATCGAGTGCCTCGGCGTAGATAAGGTGGAACTGCGTCAGGAGCTCGCCCGAGCGCGCGAGGTCCACCTCTCCGTAGATGGTATCGCGCACGTACTGCCAATAGGTTTGCAGCTGGTCTTCCAGCAGGTGGATGTTGCCGGTGAAGACCCGGTCGCGCCGCGAGGGCGCGACGAACCGGTTCACCAGCAGCACCAGCCCCACGGCGATCAGCACCGAGAGCAGGCGCATCCAGGCCGCGGTCGCGGTGTCCAAGGTGAGCGAGACCATGAGCATGGCGAAGGTGGTGGCGAACACCGCCTGCACCCAGCTTCCCGGTGTGCAGCAGTACATGCAGGCGATCAGCGTGAGCGAGACGGCGAACAGCGCGAACGTGCTGGGCAGCAGGTGCGCGATCGCCACTGACGCCACGCAGCCGATCGCCGTCCCCACCGGGCGCGTGCGCATGCGGTGGGTCGACTCCTCGTAGCTCGGCATGAGCAGGATGAACGAGTTGAGGGTGATCCAGTAGAAGTACTCGATTCCCAGGACGAGGTTGAGCGAGCACGAGATCACGAGCACCACCGAGAGGCGGCACGCGAACCGGAACTCGAAGGAATCGAGGTTGATGCTCTGACGGGCGTCCTCGACGAGCTCGCGCCACGGGACGGCGCGCCACGGGGCGCGCGGCGCTTGCGCGGCGGGGGATGACTCCACACGCAGGATGAGCACCAGCATGTGCAGGAAGCTGCGGAAGAACACGCGCATGCGCCCCGCGGGCACCTCGACCACGTAGAGGATGATCTGGATGATCCGCGCGATGCGCGCGTAGTCCTCCGGCGTCCGGGCGGCGCGCACCTGGCGCACGATGAGCGCGAGCTCGTGGAACATGTCGGGGTCGACGCGCTCGCCCAGCTCGGCGCGCCAGGCGTCATCGGAATGCAGGTAGACGAGGCGCTGGAACAGGATGGCGTACATGGTGTAGGCGTATTCGCGCCGGTCGCGCTGGCGCAGCGCATGGTGGCGCTTGATGCGCAGCCGGTCGAACTCGCGCTCGAGTTCCAGGCACTCCCGGGCGATCTCGTGGCCGTGCTCGCCGGCAGCCATGCGGTCCAGGATGTCGGCGAGTGCGTCGAGGCTCGCGCTCGTGATGTCTCCCGGATGCGTGCGCTGCTGCCAGGCATGCCACAGCGCGATCGCCGCCACGAGCACCGCGGCGGCGAAGACGACCGTCTGGAGCTGGATGAGGAACTCGTCGAAGGGGAGGGGCCTCAGCTCCAGGAAGACGAACGTCATGACGAAGCCGAAGTAGCCCTTGGGCATGACGCGGTTCATGTTGGTGAGCACGAGGGCGAAGGGCACCGTCGCGTTGAGCAGGATGCACCAGAAGAGGTTCAGCGTCGCCACGTAGGCGAGCACGGCGAGCAAGATCATCATGAAGAAGATCGCCGCGCACATGGATGCGTTGTTCTCGCGCACCTTGCGGTTCATGAAGATGCATACCGCGCACGAGATGACCATCATGTGGCCGACGCCGAAGAGCGCCGTGATGCCGCAGAACAGCACGACGTAGAGTATGATGACGGGCACCATGTTGACGGCGCGCTGGCGGGTGCTGGCGACGACCTGCTTGATATGCTCGATGTCGAAGGCGTGCGAGAGGCTCATACCTTTAGGCTACGCCAATCGCCGCCATGAGGCGCCGGGAATTTCCGCTCGCCGCCGAGCGCGTTGCGCCTACGCCGCACCCGATGCGTATCCGGGGATTTTGAGCGCATCGGGCCTGCCGGGGCAACTTGGGGCCCTGGCAGGGCTATAGTTCGATGGTCGATCGATGCTCGAGGGCGCGTCGCGGCTGCGTCGCGGGCCCGGGGAGGGGGCGGGACGTCTATGAGTCCATCGCATATCGCCGGTGCCGTCGCGGGCGGGATCGCCGCATTGGGGGCGCTCGGCGCCGCGGGCGCGGGCAACGCGCTCTACGACTTCGCCTTGAACCCGCGCTCCAAGCGCTCGATGGTCGCCATGATCCACGCGGGCGCCGCCAAGGGCGTGGAGACGAGCCCCTTCACCGGCAACCCGCAGCGGGCCGAGGCGCTCGCCTGGTACCGTGAGGCGCGCCGCGACGTCTCGATCCCCGCGGTTGACGGCGGAGGGCTTCCCGGCTGGTACGTGCTCGCCGAGGGCGCGCGTTTCGATACGGGCGCCGACGGGGTGCCGCGCCGCGCCGCGGACGACGGCGCGGGGCACGCCTACGCCATCATCTGCCATGGCTATGCAGGGGATCCGTGCGATATGGCGGTCGAGTGCCGGCTCGCCCACTGCATGGGAGCCTCGATTGTCACCCCCGCCGCGCGCGGGCACGAGCGCAACGCCGGTCGCGATATCGCGATGGGTTGGCTCGACGCGCGCGACCTCGTCCGGTGGTGCGAGCGCGTGGTCGCCTTCGACCCGGAGGCGCGCATCGCGTTGTTCGGGGTATCGATGGGCGGGGCGGAGGTCATGATGGCCGCCGGGCTCGGTTTGCCGCGACAGGTGCGCTGCATCATCGAGGACTGCGGCTACACGAGCGTGTGGGACGAGTTCGCCTTCCAGATGGGCAACACCTTGCACCTGCCCGTGTCGCCCCTGCTCGACCTGGCGAACGTCGCCTGCCGCCGGCGCGCCGGCTGGGATTTCAAGCAGGCGAGCGCTGTCGAAGCGCTGGCGCGCGCCACGGTGCCCATGCTCTTCATCCACGGCGACGCGGACGCGTTCGTGCCGTTCTGGATGCACGGCAAGGTGTTCGAGGCGTGCGCGAGCCCCGTCAAGGAGCAGCTCGTCGTCGCGGGCGCGGGGCACGCGCTCTCGAGCGTGACCGATCCGGACCGCTATTACGGAACCATCCGGCGCTTTCTTACGGAGCATTTGCTCTCGTAGACGCACCGTGCTCCCGCATGGCGCCCGATCTCGTCCTGGGGGGGCGGTGCGCCTCGTGCCGCTAGATCGCCTCGTGGGGCGCGCCGGTCGCGCTGCGGGAGAGCCCGGCGATATGCGCGATGAGGGGTACCCGACGGTTGCAGAGGTTGCAGAAGCGCCCCACCAGAAGCGCGGTCGCGAGCGTGCCGATCCCGATCCCGCGCAGCTCGCCGAAGAACACGAGGGACATCGCGGTCGAGATCGCCACGAGCGCCACGTCGAAGGCGATCTTCACGCTGCCGAAGCGGATGCCGGAGACCGCGGCGATCACGCGCACGATGCCCTCGCCGGGCACGGTGATCACGTTGGGGGCGACTTCGATCGAGACGCCGACGCCGAGCGTGGCGATGCCGATAAGAAGCGCCAGTGCCTGGGCGGGCAGCTCGGTGGGGGAGAGCCACCACAGCAACCCCATGCTCACGTCGAGGATCGCGCTGAAGACGAGGTTCGCCACCAGCTGCAGCAGCTGCACCGGTTTGAAGTCGCGGCGCAGCAGCGCGATCTGGATGATCACGTAGATCGTGTTCAAGATGAAGGTGAACTCGCCCAGCGTCGGCTCGAAGGCGAGGTCGAGGACGTAGGGCACACTCGAGACGGGGCTCGTGCCGAGCGCCGCCTTGGTGATGAACGCGATGCCGAACGAGTTGATCGCCACGCCGACGACGAACCAAAGGTAGCGGGGCAGCAGGTTGGCCCGCGCGGCGCGGCGGTTGCGCGCGATGCCGACCTGCGAGATGACGGCTGCGGCATCGGCGGCGCTCATGTTGCCCGCGTGCGCATGCGCGCTCTCGAGCGCCTCCGCCACATCGGGGTCCTGCCCGGCCAATCGGGGCGCGCCCGCGATCGCGTCCCGTCGTGCCGTCTCCGTGCCGGCACCCGACCCTGTCATCTGCCCCATCATGTCCCCCCGTCCGTCCATCTTGCCTGCCCGCGCCCCCCCGCCGCCGCGCTGCGCGGTCGCGCGCGCGAAGCCGGGGCGCCCGGCATGCGGGGCGCCCCGGCGACGGAGACGATGCTTGATCGGATAGGAAAAAGTATACCGGCACTCGATGGGATCGGCGCGCCGCCGCGCCTGGTTCCCCGGATGGTAACGCGGGGGGCGGATGCGCCCGGGTCGGCTCAGATCGCGTCGTCGCGCAGGGCCTCGACCACGGAGTCGATGCGGCTCTTCTTGAGGGCGTAGACCGTCGAGACCGCGATCACCGCGAGGATGATGCCCCCCGCGAGCGCCAGATGCCCGAGCGGGAGGGCGAACCCGTAGCCCCTGAACGACAGGCTCATCGATTGCCAGAGGCCCCAGGCGGCCAGGACGGAAAGCGCCATGCCGATGATGAAGCCGCGCAGCGCCAGGCTCGCGCACTCGTAGGCGATCATGCGCCGGAAGGCCCCGGTGCCCATACCGATCGAGCGCAGCACCGCGAACTCGCGGCGCCGCAGCATGAGCGAGTTCGAGAGCGTGTTGAATACGTTCGCCACGGCGATCGCCACGCAGATCGCGGTGAAGCAGCCCACGAAGGTGTTGACGGTGGTCAGCATGAGCCGGTTTTGCTGGGCGCTTTGCGCGTAGTTGTAGGTCGCGACATCGAGCTCGGGGTGTGTGCCGGCGATCTGAGCGAGGGCCTCCTCGGCGCGCGCCGCCGCCGCGGCGTCGCCGTCGGTCGCAAGCGCGATGCCGGCATTGCCGAAGAGCATCGTGGGGTACCTCCCGATCGCGCTCACGGGCAATATGAAGCGCGGCGTGCTCGTATCGGCGATGCAAGCGGGGACCTCGTCTACCACGGCGCCCACGTCGAAGGTGTCGGTCGCGGTGATCGATTCGGCGAGCGGACGGTACACGTCGGCAGCCTCGCCGTCGCCCGAGGTGGTGTACCACACCGAGGGGTCGCCGTCGGGGTCCAGGTAGGCTCCCACGGGATGCTCGTCTTCGGCGCCCGCGGCGAAGGAGACCGACTGCACCGTGCCCGTGCCTGCGAAGGGGTGCGCGGTGCGGTAGGTGCTGCCGTCGTTGGCGTTGTACGCGTTGACGGCGATGGCGCGCGGATGCCCCGGGTCGCAGAAGCGCCCCTCATCGAGCCTCAAGTCCTCCACGTAAGCGCGCCAGCTCGCCTCGTCCAGGAAGTCTACGTAGCAGGTGGCGGACCAGCCGGCGTCATCCAGATCGTTGAAGAGCAGCGGCGCGTCCTGGGCGTCGCCCATCTCGGCGGGCATGATGATGTCCGCCACGTAGCTCACAAACGAGCCCAGGGGCTCTGTCCCCTCGATCTCGCGCGCATCCCGGTAGAGCGCGGCGACCGAGCGGGCGATGCCCGCGGCGTCGTAGGTGCCGTCTGCACGCAGGGTCGTGCCGTCCGCACCCTCGGTCGCGGTCGCATCGATGCGGGCGTAGAGGTCGATATCGGTGCGCTCGACCGCAGTACCCGCGGCATACCCCATGGTGTCGGCGAAGCTGCCGGCGAAGAC
>CASFIQ010000152.1 GCA_949294785.1 uncultured Collinsella sp. | reverse complement strand
GGCTGCGGCCCAGCGCTCCGGCGGCGCCGTGCCGCCAACGCGCATCTCCTCGGGTGGCCATGCCGCGGCAGGCGGCTCGGGCGACGGGCGTCGTCTCAAGCGCCGCCGCATCCTGCCCATCATCCTCATCCTCATCGGTGTGATCCTGTTGGGTGTCGCCGGCTTTATCCTGGGCAAGTCGCTTCTGGGCTACCAGGAGGCGGTTTCCACCTACGACAAGATCGCCGGGTACGCCCCGGTTGACGACTCCGCGGGCGACGGCCTGCCGGTCGTCGATTTCGACGCGCTCCAGGAGCTCAATCCCGATATCGTTGCCTGGATCTACGTGCCGGGTACCAGCATCAACTACCCCGTGGTGCAAGGCGACGACAACGATTATTACCTGAACCACCTCTTCGACGGCACCTACAACCCCTCGGGTGCGATCTTCCTGGATTGCGATGCGACCCAGCCCGGCATGGTGGACCAGCAGACCGCGGTCTACGGTCACCATATGAACAACCGCACCATGTTCTACGAGATCGACGACACCACCGACCAGGCGAATTTCGACAAGATCGAGTGCGTGTACTACATCACGCCGGAGACCACCTACCGCACCGTCCCGCTTATGACGAGCGTGGTGGACGAGACCTACGTGGAGGCGCGTCGCGCGAATTTCAGCGATGCGCTCACGCTCGTGGACTACCTGGGCGAGATGCGTGAGAAGGCCTCCGCCATCGCTTCGGACGCCGATGAGCGCATCGAGTCCGCCACGCAGGTGCTCACGCTCATCACCTGCAGCCAGGAGCTCGCCGGCAACACGCGCTCGATCATGGTGCTGACGGTGGACGAGGAGCAGCCTACCATCGCGGCCGGGTCCACCGCCGACCCCGGCGCTGCCGATTCCGGCACCGCCGAGGGCGAAGCCGCCGATGCCGCATCGGCGGACGATGCCGCCGCAACTGCCGCCGCTTGATCTGGCGTCGCATAAACCGGCGCTGGCTAAACTTGTACCATTAAAACTGGCACCGTTTAAACTGGCACTACCCGGTCCTCGCGGTGCCCTACCTTCCGCGACGCATCTTTGAGATTTGGAGCATCTGTTATGGCAAATCCCATGCCCTCCCTTGACGCTTGGCTCGCCGAGGCGCACGTCGACCCCTCCGCAGACCGCTGCGGCATGTACCTCTTCCACAACGGCGTGGTGCGCGCCACGCCCAAGGAGCGCGTGCGCGGCGTGTCCGGCGGCGTTGCCGCCGCGGATCAGGTAGGCGAGCTCAGCTTCGGTTACGACCAGGCTAAGGTCGATGCCGCCATCGAGGCGGCCCGCGCCATGCCCGGCATCTTCTACGTGCGCGCCTGGCTGAACGAGGGCATGCTCGCGGTGGGCGACCCCATCATGCTTGTGCTCGTGGGCGGCGATATCCGCCCGCATGTGATCGATTGCCTGCAGGAGCTCGTGGGCACGCTCAAGAACACCTGCGTCACCGAGGTCGAGCATAGGGCGTAGGCCGCTGCCGGCCTCTCCCGTTTTTCTTTCCCGGTGCCCGCGCCGCCGCTCGCCGCCCCGATTCTTTCCGGTGCGCTGCTGCCCCTCGCCACCGCCCGTATCAAGCTGTTCGCTGCCATCCGCACCCAGCTGCTCGCACCCAGCTGTTCGCGCTCGCGTTCCATGCCGATATATGAACGCCTTATGAAGGGCTCCCGACCCGCCGTCCTTGTGGATTCCGTGGTGACGGAGCCTGTTTTCCGCAGTTCGCGCTCATGCGAGCTGGGCGTTTCAGATAGCTGTCAGATTCGTGTCAGATTCTTTCAAACAATGGTCAGACGCTGCGAAGATCTTTTACCGTTGTCGCCTGATGACACCCCGTGCCCGGGTAAGCTCCCGGTATGGATACGATCTTCTGCGACATAACGGCCCTTCGGCTTCACCGCATGCCTCCCTGCGTCATCGAGCTCATCGAGGACGAGCTCGACCGCATCGCCGTGCCCGGACGCGCCGTCCTGCGAGAGCAGACCGTGCTCGACGTCTTGCTCCCCAAACCCATCCACCTGCTGCGGTTCGACCGCGCGTCTCGGTTCTACTGCAAGACGCTTCATCTCCATCTTTGGACCGGGGACCCTTCGGGCGTGTTTCGCGGCCTGACCGGGCTCACGGATATCACCACGGTTCCCGCGACCCTGCTCCAGCTTGCACGGCGGCTCGCGTTTCATGAGACGGCGATGCTCGTTTCGGAGTTCCTGGGAACCTATTCCGTCATGGAGATGCCGGAGTCCTGGTGGGAGGCCGTGCCCATGTACCGCGATCGTCGGGGCATGTGCCTGCCAGAAGGCTGGGAGGTCGCGCTTGCGGGATCGGGAAAGCCGACCAGCTTGTTGAAGCGCCCGCCGCTTGTCACGCGTGCGGAGCTGGTGCGTTTCGCCGAGACGCACCAGGAGGCCCGCGGGTTCCGAAAGCTGCTCGATGTCGTCCGCTGTGTGCACGAGGGGGCGGCGTCCCCCTTCGAGTCGCGCGCCGCGTTGCTCTTCGGGCTACCGTGTACGCGGGGCGGAGCGGGGTACACGGGGCTCAAGCTGAACTGCCATGTCGACTTCGACGAGCGCGCGCGGGTGATTTCGGGACTCAGCTACTGTATCGCGGACATCCTTATCGAGAGCGGAGACCATGCTGTCGTCGTAGAGTGCCAAAGCGCGATGGTCCATGCGAGCGGTAGGGCTTATCTGAGCGATGGGAAGCGTGCGACGGCCCTCCAGGCGATGGGGTATACCGTGGTGCTCCTTACCGAGGACCAGCTGCGCAATGAGAAGGCGTTCGACAGGATCACCTCTATGATAGATGCCGCCCTCGGTTTCAAGCGCCTGGTACCAGGGAAACGCGTCAAGGAGGCGCGGAAGGCGCTTCGCCGCATCCTGTTTCAAAGCTGGGCCGAGATTGGTTGCAATTGAAGGCGCGTATCGCGGAGCACTTCCTGACCGTGTTCGCGACTCGGGGCCGCGTGATATCGGGCGGCAGAAATGCAACTCAGGGCTTAGTGAGTGTAGAAAATGAAAATCACGGTGAAGAAGGCTTCTCGCGGGCTTGCTATCCTGCGAAAACGATGCGCGGGTGAACGGAGTATCCGCGCTTTCGGCGAAAGCCACACTCACTAAGCCCTGAGTTGCACCTGGGTGGGGTGCGGGGGCGGTCCGGCGCCCCGTTTACGGCCCCGTTCCCGTCGATTTTTCATTATGGCGCGGCCCGCGCGTTCCTCCTCGGGCGCCCGCGTGACATAATGGGTCGGTCTTTTTTCCAGGGAGGACCAGTTATGAATGCCAAGATGAACGGGGATACGGCCCAAGCGGGCATGGGCACGGGTGCGGGCACGGATACGGGCGCGGGCATGGACATGGGTGCGCACAGACGTGCGGAAGGCCTGCCCGGCTGCGTGCCTATGGTGCCTGGCGGTACTTCCGTCCCGGCAGATGATCAGCTGCACGAGGAGTGCGGGGTCTTCGGCGTGTGGGCGCCGGGCCGCGACGTGGCGCGCCTCACGTATTTCGGGCTCAAGGCTCTGCAGCACCGCGGGCAGGAATCAGCGGGCATCGCGGTGGGCGACGGCGGCACCGTCATGGTCCGCAAGGACCTGGGACTTATCGACCAGGTGTTCAGCGATGCCGACCTTTCCAGCCTTACCGGCCAGCTTGCCGTGGGGCACGTGCGCTACGGCACCGCGGGCGCCAAGAGCTGGGAGGCCGCGCAGCCGCACCTCTCCACCATCAACGACGTGATCATCGCGCTCGCGCACAACGGCACGCTCGTCAACACCGACGAGCTCCGCCGCCAGCTGATCGATCTGGGCGTGAGCTTTCTTTCCAACTCGGACTCCGAAGTCGCGGCTAAGCTCATCGGGTATTTCACGCAGAAGACCCGTCATCTGCGCGAGGGCATTCGCAAGACCATGGAGCTCGTGCGCGGCGGCTACGCGATGACGCTCGTGAACGAGCAGGCGCTCTATGCGTTCCGCGACCCCGATGGTATCCGGCCACTTGTTCTGGGCCGTCTGGACGATGCACCGAATACGCAGGATATACAGGATGCCCCGAACGCACCGGATGCTGGGGAGGGCAGCCGCCCGGGCTCTGCGATGCCGGGTGCCGACGAGGCCGCCAATGCCGCTGCGCAGGCGAGCGCGTCCGGTTGGGTCGTGGCGTCGGAGACCTGCGCGCTCGATATCGTGGGGGCAACCTACGTGCGCGACATCCGTCCCGGCGAAATCTTGCGCATTTCCGCCGACGGGCTTGTCTCCGAGCAGGGCGTCCCCGCGTCGCCAGAGGCCGCCGAGTGCATCTTCGAGCAGGTCTATTTCGCGCGGCCCGACTCGATCATGGCGGGCAAGTCGGTCTACGCGTGCCGCTACGATATGGGCCGGCAGCTCGCGCGCGAGGCGCCCTCCGATGCCGACCTGGTCATCGGCGTGCCCGATTCGGGCTTGCCGCCCGCAGAGGGCTTCGCGCGCGAGAGCGGCATCCCCTTCGGCGAGGGCCTCATCAAGAACCGCTACGTGGCGCGCACGTTCATCCAGCCCACGCAGGAGCTGCGCGCCATGGGCGTGCGCATGAAGCTGAACCCCCTGCGCGACAACATCGCCGGCAAGCGACTGGTGGTGATCGACGACTCGATCGTGCGCGGGACCACCATGGTGCAGCTCGTACGGATGTTGCGCCAGGCGGGCGCCGCCGAGGTCCACGTGCGCATCAACAGCCCCGAGGTGGTGTGGCCGTGCTTCTACGGCATCGACACCGACGTGCAGGCGCAGTTGATCAGCGCGAACAAGTCGGTCGAGGAGATCCGGGCCTACATCGGCGCCGACTCGCTGGCGTTCCTCTCGGTCGAGGGGCTGCTTGCCTGCATGCCGCCCGTCGGGGTTCCCATGGGCGAGGGCCTGCCTATGCGCGGGTACTGCACCGCGTGCTTCACCGGCGTCTACCCCGTGGCGATCCCCGAGAGCTTCGGGCGCGACAAGTTCATGGACGGGTTCCGTCCGCTGAGCCTGGTCGAGCCCGATCGCGTGACCGGCCACTGCGTGACCGACAAGGACCGCGACCGCACCTGGGAGCGCGCGCACGGCGAGGCGTGAGGCCGCGCCCCCGCGCCCTTGCAGACGCCTTCCCGCGCTCTCGTCCCCACGCCTTCGCTCCCGACGCGTTCGCATCGTCTTACTGCCTGCTAGAATGAACGTGTTGCATTCGAAGGCGCGAACGGTCGCCCCGTTTCGACCGCCCCGCCGACGGCCGCCCTGCACGGCGGCGCCGTCATAGCGAAAGGAAGTACGCATGGCCACCGAGCAGAAGCACGTCACCTACGAGGACGCCGGCGTGGACACCGCCGAGGGCGGTCGTGCCGTCGACGCGATCAAGCAGATGGTGGCGTCCACCAATCGCCCCGAGGTCATCGGCGGCATCGGCGGGTTCGGCGGGCTGTTCTCGGCCGCCGCGCTGAAGGATATGGAGGACCCCATCCTCATCTCCGGCACCGACGGCGTGGGCACCAAGCTCGTGCTCGCCCAGCTTATGGACCGGCACGAGACGGTAGGCCAGGACCTCGTCGCCATGTGCGTGAACGACATCCTTGCCTCGGGCGCCGAGCCGCTGTTCTTCCTGGATTACGTTGCCATCGGCCATATCGAGGCCGAGCACATGGCCAAGATCGTGAAGGGTGTGGCGGACGGCTGCAAGCTCGCGGGCGCGGCGCTCGTGGGAGGCGAGATGGCCGAGCACCCCGGCGTCATGCGCCCGGACGACTACGACCTCGCCGGCTTCACGGTGGGCGTGGTCGACCGGCCGAAGATGCTCGATCCGGCGAACGTCCGCCCCGGCGACGTGATCTTGGGCCTGCCCTCCACGGGCATCCACTCCAACGGCTATTCGCTCGTGCGGCGCGTGATCGGTGTCGACGGAATCGTGCCGGGCACGCCCGAGGCCGAGGCCAAGCGCGCCGAGCTGGATCGCCCGCTCGACGAGCTGGGCGGCCGCAGCCTGGCCGACGCGCTTCTTGCCCCCACCCGCATCTACGTGAAGCCCGTGCTCGAGGTGCTCTCGGGCGCCGGCGCGGGCAAGGTGCACGCGATCGCCCACATCACGGGCGGCGGCATCACCGAGAACCTCAACCGCGCGCTCGCCGCGGACGTGGACGCCGTGGTGGACCGTGCCGCAGACGGCAGCTTCGCCTGGGACGTTCCGCCGGTCATCTCCTACATCTGCCGCGAGGCGGGCCTCACCCCGAACGAGGCGTGCAAGACGTTCAACATGGGCGTCGGCCTTATGATCATCTGCGCCCCCGAGGACGAGGCGGCGCTCGCCGCCGCCCTCGAGGCCGCGGGCGAGCATCCGTTCCGCGTGGGTACTTGCGTCGAGGGCGCGGGCAAGGTGGTGTACGCCGATGAGCGATAAGCCCAGCCCTGCCTGCCCCGCCCCGGCCGCACCCGATTCCGCGCTGGTGTCCGACGAGTACCGCAAGCTGGTCCAAGAGGCCGGTCTGCCGCCCGAGGCCGTCCCCTCGTCCGCGTTCTTCACGGCCGATGTGGATGACGAGCTGGTGCGCGCCATGTCCGAGGCGGCGTCGGCCGCGGGCGAGGCCGGCG
>CASFIQ010000151.1 GCA_949294785.1 uncultured Collinsella sp. | reverse complement strand
CGCAACGCGCTCCTCCGCGGCGCCGCCGACCACGAGCACCGCCTGCCGGCGCGAGGTCGCATCCGACCGCAGGTGCCGCGCGCCGCGGCGCTTCGCCTCCCCGCAGGAATCGAGGTGCAGGAAGTCGCGGCCCAGACGGTTGCCCTCGCCGCCGAAGATCGCGTCGGCGAACGCGAGGATCTGCGCATGGCTGCGGAAGTTCGTATCGAGGTCCAGCAGCACCCCGCCGCCGCGGGCGACCTCGTCGCGCTTCGCGCGGAAAACCGACACGTCCGCTCCGCGGAAGCGGTAGATCGACTGCTGGGCGTCGCCAACCGTGCACAGCTCGCGCCCGTCGTCGCTGCAGAGCAGCCGCACGAGCTCGACCTGCTGCTGGGCGGTGTCCTGGAACTCGTCCACCATGACCATGCGGAAGCGGTGCGAGAGCTCCGCCCGCACGCGCGGGTCGTTCCGCAGGGCGTCGTAGGCGCGGATGAGCAGGTCGTCGTTGTCGAGCTCGGCCCGCTCGCGCTTGAGCGCGCGGTATTCCGCCTCAACCTCGCGCGCGAGCGGCATGATCTGGTCGAGCGCCTCACGCCGGCATGCCAGGTAGGCGTCGGCGAAAAAGGCGGTGCGCGCGGCGCGGACGGCATCGACCGCGGCCTTCTCGTCCTTCCCCATGCCGCGTGCGGTCTTGGAGAGCTTCGAGGCGCCAGCGAAGCAGGCGCGCAGGGACGCGAGGTCGCGCGGGCCCGCAAGATAGCCCTCGAGCGCGGAGACGGCGGCGCGGGCGGCATCGCAGTTCGCGTACGAGGGGGCGTCGGCGATCTCGCGATACGCCTCGATGATGGCGCGTGGACTGGGCGCGGGCTCCACCATCCGGAACGCCTCGAGGCCACCCACCTGCGCGGCGGCGCGCGCCATGATGGCGGAGAGGATGTCCATGACCGAGCTCACGGACCGCGAGGCGCCCGTCCCCTCGAGTTCGAAGGCGCCGAGGAGGGCATCGTAGCGACCCGCGCCCTCCGCGTCGTCGGCGAGCGCGCGACGCACCACGTGCTCCACGGCGAGGCGCTTGAGGTCGTCGGCGTAGCCTGCCACGGCGTAGGCGGGGTCGACGTCGAGGTCGAGCGCGTGCGCCCGGATGATGCGCGAGCACATCCCGTGGATCGTGGATATCCACGCGTCATCCACCCGCTCCGCCTCGTCCGCCATGCCGGCGTCGACGAGGGCTCCGCGGATGCGCTCCTTGAGCTCGGCGGCGGCCTTCTCGGTGAAGGTGATGGCGAGCACCTGGTCGATGCTGTCGCAGAAGGGCTCGGGCACCTGCGGGTCGGCCCAGCGCTCTCGCGGCTTGGAACCCGGGGTGAGCGCCCAGAGGACGCGCTCGGTGAGGGTGAAGGTCTTACCCGACCCGGCGCCCGCCGACACGAAGACGGGCCCGTCGAGCGTACGGACGATCAGCTCCTGCTTGGGGTGAAGATGCACTGCGCGCGCCATGCGTCAGCGCCTCCTTTCGCACATGGCGACCGGGCACCACGCACATGAATCCTTGGCGGGATCGGGGGCGATGCGACCCGCCTCCAGGCGGTCCAGCTCGCGGGCGCAGGCGCGCTCCACCTGCTCCAGCAGCTGATGGAAGGACATGCTCCCGTCGCGCTTGAACGCGTTGCCGCGCGGCTTCGCGCCGGGGTACCCCGACACGGAACCATGCGGGAACGCGGGCGGCTCGGACTCGACGAGTGCGGCGTCCACCGCGCCCGCGACGGCGGGGCCGCGGGTGCCGAAGTAGACGGCGCCCTGGGCGCACCCCAGGCCGGCGCGCTCGAGCGCGGTCGCGTAGACGAGCGTCTGGATCTTGGGCGAACGGTCCTCGTCGCGCCCGGGGAGCCACCCCTCCTCGAGCGGTTCGCCCTCGTCGCGCCGCATGGTGGGATCGGGGCAGGCGAGGTCGGACAGGCCGGAGCGGTTCTTGTAATCGATCACCACGAAGCGCTCGCCGCGCCCGGCGTCCGGGGCGACGTCGATGCGGTCGATGCGCCCGCCGAACGCACGCCCGGCGTAGCCGATATGGTCGCGGTCGAACGCGTACTCGAAGCGCGCGGGCTCGAAGATGGAAAGCATGTCCGCCTCGTACCGAACGACCTCATGGAGCTTTGCGCGCTGGGCCTCGAAGCGGTTGCGCTCAAGCTCACCGAGCGGCACGAGCGGGGCGGGGATGCGCCGCGAGCGTTTCTCGGGGTCAGGAGCGCTCAGATGGCGGCCCGCAGCGTGGTCGCGACGCACCTCGTCGAAGGCGGCATCCATCTCGGCCAGCGCCTCGCCGACCGTCTGCGGCGTGACGCGGCGCAGCCCGCAGGACAGGAGCCGCTCGTGGAAGCGCTGCATGACGTCATGCACGAAGTTGCCCATCTCGATGGGGCCGAACCCCACGTCGAGCCGGCGCGTCGCGACGCGGTTGGAGACGAGCCAGCGGTACGGACAGGCGAGGTAGTTCTCGATCTGCGACGCGGAAAGGGTGCGTGGGACGCGCTCCCCGCCCACCACGCGCTCGGGGATCAGCAGGAAGCGCTCGAGCCCGGGTGCGAGCGCGTGCTCGGCGGGAGCGGCGACGCGCGAGCGGACGGGTTGGCGCGCGCACGAGGCGTTCTCTTGGAGCGCATCCTCGGCGGGCAGATCGGCGGCGCGCACGGTGCGGACGCTGCCGGCGGCGATCATCTCGGCGACGGCCACGGCGACGTAGCGCT
>CASFIQ010000150.1 GCA_949294785.1 uncultured Collinsella sp. | reverse complement strand
CGCGGATGCGGTCGCGCTCGCAACCGGGCAGCGGGGCGTCCACCCCGATCACCACGGCGTCCGCCTCGTGCGCACGGCCGCCGCTTCGGCCCCGGTCCGCGCGCTCCAGTTCGAGCCGCATGAGGTCGGGGGCCGTCGACGCGCCGCCCATGCGGGCATATGCCACGAGCGCATCGGCGAAGTCGTCGAGCAGCAGCGACGCGGCGCCCGCGCGCCCCGCGTCCGCGTCGACGACGGCAATCAGCCGGGGCAGGGCGCTTGCCGTCCGTGAGCCTTCCCGTCCCGCCGGGCCCGTCATCAGTCGCTCCCCAGAAACGCGCCGGACTGGCGGCTCCACAGCTGCGCGTACTCGCCGCCCGCGCCCACCAGCTCGGCGTGGGTTCCGTCCTCTACGATCGCGCCGTCGCGGATCACCACGATGCGGTCGAGCGCCGCCACGGTGGAGAGGCGATGCGCGATCACGATCGAGGTCCGCCCCCGCATGAGGTGCGCGAGCGCGTCCTGGATGAGGCGCTCGCTCTCCGAGTCGAGCGCGCTCGTCGCCTCGTCGAGCACCAGGATCGGCGCGTCGACAAGGATCGCGCGGGCGATGGCGATGCGCTGCCGCTGCCCGCCGGAGAGCTTGACGCCGCGCTCGCCCACCTGGGTGTCCATGCCCGCGGGAAGCCGCTCGATGAACTCGAGCGCGTTCGCCTCGCCCGCCGCCCGCCGGATCTCCTCGTCGGTGGCGTCCGGGCGCCCGTAGGCGATGTTCTCGCGGATGCTCCGGTGGAACAGCAGCGGCTCCTGCGGCACGTAGGCGATATGGCGGCGCAGGCTCACCTGGCTCACATGGGCGATATCCTGCCCGTCGATGAGGATGCGCCCGTCGTCGAGGTCGGCCAGGCGCAGCAGCAGCGAGGTGAGCGTGGTCTTGCCCGATCCCGACCTCCCCACCAGGCCAACGCGCTGTCCCGCGGGGATCTCAAGGCTGAAATCGCGAAACACCGCGTCGTCCGCACCGGCGTCGGCGTAGGAGAAGTCGATGCGGTCGAAGACGATGGAGCCCGATGCCACCTGCAGGTCGGGGGCGTTGGGGTCGTCTGCCACCAGGCGCGGCTCGTCCAGGGCGACCGTCAGGTCATGGGCCTCGCCGAAGGCCCGGTTCACCTGCTGGAACATCTGCGAGAGCATGTTGAAGCGGTTCGTCAGGTTGTAGGTGTAGATGAACATCATGACGAGGGTCCCGGCGGAGATTCCCAGCCAGGCGTTGCCGCCGGCGATGAACACCGCGACGAGCCCCATCATGGCGACGATGAGCGAGCTCGTGACCGCACCGGTCTTCACGGTGCGGCGCATGCGGCGGCTGTCGGCGGCCATGACCTCGCGGTTCGCCTCCTCGAAGACGCGCTGCTCGAACGCCTCGCGCCCCGAGGTCTTCACGGCGAGGATGTTGGTGATCGCGTCGGAGAGCTCGCCCGAGAGGCGGTTCTGCGCGCTCGCCGCCGCGGCGTTGATGGGCAGGATCTTCCGATAGAGCCTGAAGACGATGGCGACGTAGAGCGCGAGCACCGCTGCAAGCGCCGCCACGTAGGCGGGCACCTGCGGCCAAAGCAGAAGGAGCGTCAGCGCCGCCGAGGAGGCGGTGGGCAGCAGCGAGTAGGTGAAGTTGTCCATGAGCAGACTGTACGCCGAGATGAACTTCTGGGTGGAGCTGACGAGCGATCCGCCGAAGCGGTTGGTGTGGAAGGTCATCGACTGGTTGCACAGCGCGTCGAACGCCTCGCGACCCAGCTGGTAGGAGGCGTTGATCTCGAGTCGGGCGCAGGTGTAGTCCTGCAGCTTCGAGCACACCTGCCCGGCGATGTTGACCCCGATGAGCGCGATCACGTAGGGCCCGAAGACGGTCATGACCTCATCGGGTGCGACCCCTCCCTGGGCGACGCGGTCCACGATGGCGCCCACGATGAGTGGGTTGGCGAACGTGAGGAAGAGCACGTATCCCAACGTCACCATGACATCGGCGATGAAGAGGGGAAGCTGCGTCGCCGTGGCGCCCCAGAAGTGGCGGAGCGTTCGGCGGGCGACGGATCCGCCGTGCCGCTTGCGCTTCGCGGTGCCGCGCATGTCGTTCTCGCACGTGTGCATGATGCCCCTTCCGTCTCGATGTCCCCGGCTGTGAGGTATCGTACCCCACGCGCGACGGCCGTGCGGCACATGTGGACGCTCCGTGGGGAACCGCCCCGCGGGCCCCGTATCCCGCCGGTGCGCTTGACGGCCGCGCGCGGCGAGGGCATACTACATGAGGTTCACGCACGAACCCGCTGCCAGAGACAGCCGGTGCGGAGGGCTTTGCCCGACGCTCAAAGGGGTGACCCGCCAGCCGAGGTGGTCGAGAGATATGTCTTCTCGCCCCCGTTGCTCTCAGCAGCACGGGGGTTTCTTTTTCGAGGCATCCCCGTTCACTCTGCACGGGGTCGTGCCCGGAAAAGCGCAAGAGGAGGTGTATTCAATGCCGCAACAGTACAAGATCGACAAGGTCGCCGAGATCGAGGAGCGCGTTCAGGCCAGCAACGGCGTGTTCGTCATCTCCTACAACGGTCTCACGGTGAAGCAGGCTCAGGAGCTGCGCCATCAGCTTCGCGAGAGCGGTGCCGTGATGAAGGTCTACAAGAACAACCTCGTCCGCCTCGCCCTCAAGAACCAGGAGCAGCCCGCGATCGACGAGATCCTCGCCGGCCCGCTCGCCTACGTCTTCTATGAGAACGAGCCCGTCGAGCCTGCGAAGACCCTGAAGGAGTTCGCTCAGAAGTCCAAGGGCATCATCGAGGTCAAGGGTGGTATCTCCGAGGGCAAGGCCGTGAGCGCCGCGGAGGTCCAGGCTATCGCCGACCTGCCGACCAAGGATCAGCTGCTTGGCCAGATCGCCGGCCTTATCAACGGCTTCGCCCGCGATATCGCCGTCTGCGTCAACGGCGTGTCCTCTGGTCTCGCTCGCCAGATCTCCCAGATCTCCGAGCAGAAGGCTGCCTAGCAGCCGCGTGCGGGCATGCCCGCGCAACCCGGCGCGTCCGCGCCGAACGTCTTGTTTTTCAGCTCCGCGCCCGCGGGCGCGGTAACCGAAAGGATTTGCATCATGGCTAAGCTTACCAACGAGGAGATCATCGAGGCCCTCAAGGAAATGACCCTGCTCGAGGCTTCCGAGCTCGTCAAGATGATCGAGGACACCTTCGGTGTCTCCGCCGCCGCCCCCGCCGCCGTCGTGGCCGCTGGCCCGGCTGCCGGTGCCGCCGAGGAGGAGGAGAAGACCGAGTTCGACGTCGTGCTCGAGGGCTTCGGTGACAACAAGATCCAGGTCATCAAGGTCGTCCGTGAGCTCACCAGCCTTGGCCTCAAGGAGGCCAAGGAGGTCGTCGAGGGCGCTCCCAAGGCCGTTCTCGAGGGTGTCAAGAAGGAGGACGCCGAGGCCGCCAAGGAGAAG
>CASFIQ010000149.1 GCA_949294785.1 uncultured Collinsella sp. | reverse complement strand
CTCGGTATAGGTGCCGCGCGCCAGGTCGCGCTCGGCGTAGATATCGATGAAGGTCGAGGTGCGGCCGATGGACATCGCGGCGCCGTTTTGCTCGCGCACGGCGGCGAGATAGGCGAAATACATCCACTGGATCGCCTCGCGCGTGTCGTGCGCCGGGCCCGAGATGTCGAAACCGTAATCGGCGGCCATCTCCTTCAACAGACCGAGCGCGCGGATCTGCTCGGAGAGCTCCTCGCGGTCGCGCATGGTCTCCTCGGTCATCACGCTCGGGGTCGAGGCCTTCTGCGCCTGCTTGTCGCGGATGAGCGCGTCCACGCCGTAGAGCGCCACGCGACGGTAGTCGCCGATGATGCGCCCGCGGCCGTAGCCGTCCGGCAGGCCCGTGATGATGTGGGCGCTGCGGCAGGCGCGCATCTCGGGCGTGTAGACATCGAAGACGCCGGCGTTATGGGTCTTGCGCTTGGTGGTGTAGAAATCCACGATCTCGGGGTCGATCTCGTAGCCGTGCTGTGCGGCGGCCTGCACGGCGATGCGGATGCCGCCGTTCACGTGCAGCGCGCGCTTCAGGGGCTTATCGGTCTGCAGGCCCACGATGAGCTCGCGCTCGGGGTGCTCGGCGTCGATGTAGCCGGGTCCATACGCGGTGATACCCGTCACCTGCTCGGTTTCGATATCCAGGGCACCGCCGCGGGCCCGCTCCTCCTCAAGAAGCCCGAGGACCGTCTTCCAAAGCTCGGACGTGCGCTCGGTGGGACCCGCCAAAAACGAATCGTCGCCCTCGTAGGGCGTGTAGTTGCGCTGAATGAAGTCGCGTACGTCGACCTCGTCCGTCCAGATACCGGGCTCGAAGCCCTCCCATGCTCCCGCAAGCTGCTGCATCGAACAGATCACGCTCCTCGCGTCGATGCCGAGAAACCGGCAACCTCGAGCATCCCCATCGTCCGGGGCGGCGCAGTATCAGCTCACACAGCATCAAATCTGCGTAACAGTGCACAGTTTGCGCAGCTCAGAGGGAATGCTCCTATGCGCGGTAGCATATCATGCCGGCACCTACGGCCGCACGTGCGCGCACGCTTTACACAAAGCGAAACAGACAGATGGGTCCTGACGCCACCGCCCGCGCGGAAACGCGCCGGCAGATTCGTATCGAACATGCCGTTTGCCGGTGCATTTGTCGGCGAACGGTAGTTGACGTGAGACCAATGTGATATCACAATGCAATCAATGAACGGAAGGGAAGCGTTCGTTCGGGGAGCACCCCCCCCCGCCACAAACCAGGGGAAGCGCCATCGGGCTGGAACCTCCCCCGAGGCGCGCGGGCCGCAACGTGCGGCTGACATCGAGAAGGGAACTCTCATGAGTTGCGAGAAAAAGATCAAGGCTGCGTCCGGCTGGGGCATGCTCGCGTTGAGCCTCATCGGCATCGCGGTCGTCATCGCCATGTTCGTCTGCGGCATCATCCTCGCTGTCGCCACGGAGGATTCCGGCGAGTCGATTACGCTCCCCGTTGTCATGGTCATCGCGAGCGTCGTCCTCTTCATCGCCTGGTGCATCCTCGTCTCCGGCTTCTTCACCCTGCAACCCGGCCAGGCGCGCGTGTGCATCCTCTTCGGCGACTACAAGGGCACCGTCCGCGACGAGGGCTTCCGCTGGGCGAACCCCTTCTACAGCCGCTCCATGGGCTCCGACGGCACCGCCGAGAACGCCACGGCCGAGGTCATCAGCAAGTCCGGGCTC
The DNA here is from genome assembly GCA_949294785.1 of uncultured Collinsella sp. GTDB lineage: Bacteria > Actinomycetota > Coriobacteriia > Coriobacteriales > Coriobacteriaceae > Coprousia. The sequence continues at coordinate 3 of CASFIQ010000149.1, read as the reverse complement.
TCG
>CASFIQ010000148.1 GCA_949294785.1 uncultured Collinsella sp. | reverse complement strand
CGGCTGCCGATGCGATGCTCGACCGTGCCCACGCACAGGAACAGGACCGACTTGGAGACGGTGTGGAAGATGATCAGGAAGATCGCGGCCCACACGGCCTCGGCGGTGCCCACGCCCGCGCAGGCGGAGATGAGGCCGAGGTTGGCGATCGTGGAATAGGCCAGCACGCGCTTGGCGTTGGACTGGGTGATCGCCATGAAGGAGCACAGCAGGAAGGTGATGCCGCCGATGGCGACGACCATCGCGGACGCGACCGGGTACTCGACGTAGACCGGGGCGAGCTTCACCAGCAGGAAGACGCCCGCCTTGACCATGGTCGAGGAGTGCAGCAGGGCCGACGGGGGCGTGGGCGCGACCATGGCGCCCAGAAGCCAGCTGTTGAACGGCATCTGCGCGGCCTTGGTGAGACCGGCGATGGAGAGCAGCATGAGCGGCACGATGAGCGCGGGCGCCAGATAGGAATCGGCGACCTCGGTGAGGTTCGCAAGCGAGAGCGGCAGGCCCCAGTACTCAAAGAGGAGCAGCGCCGCGAGGAAGGCCAGGCCACCGATCATATTGAGGTTGATCTGGCGGAAGGAGTTCCGGATCGCCTCGGGCGTGCGGGTGTAGCCGATCATGAGGAACGAGCACACCGTGGTGATCTCCCAGCCGGTGAACAGCCACTCCAGGTTGTCGGAGAGCACGATCACGAACATGGCCGCGAGGAACAGGAACATAAGGGCGCTGAAGAAGTAGCGGCGGTCGGCGGCGACGGTGCCCGCCTTGGCGGCCGCGGCGTCCTCATGATGCTGGAAATCCTTCATGTAGCCCAGGGCGTACACGCAGATGGCGCTGCCCACCAGGCCCACGATGAGCACCATGATCACCGAGAGCTGATCCAGGTAGAGCGGCTCGGCGAGCATGTGGTGCGCACCCGCCGGCAGCGTGAGGTTGGCGAAATAGATGACGCCGACCGTCTGGATGAGCCCCAGAACCAGCGCGATGCGGTTCTTGTAGCGGATCGCGAACCACAGGATGACCGCGCACAGCACCACATCGATCGCCGTCATGACGAGCGTGATCGTGTAGCTCGTCTCCTGAGGCAAGGCGAAAGTGGTGTAGCCGGCGAACAAGTACTGGAACGCGAACACCACGGAGAGAACGCCCGTGGTGCCTGCCGCCAAGACCGTGATCATCGCGCGGTGCTCATCGCTGCGGAACAGCATGAGCGCCACGGCGGCGACCAGGGGCACGGCGACGAGGAAGCCGATGAGTCCCATAGCTTTTCCCCTCTTGACCCCGTGCAGACGCCCGTATCCGCAACCGATGGGCAGTCTGCGCCAATATCCTTCAGTATTGTAGCGGATGTGCGCACACACGGCGTCCACAATTGGGCCGGTCCGACCCCGCGTTCGACAGGTTCCGCCGCGTCCCCGGCACGCTTGCCGGATATTTTGCCGCCGTTCGTCGATTTCCCGCGCAAAAAATGCCCCCGGGCGCGTTCCGGCGCCGATGCACCGGACCGCGCCCGGGGGCGGATGCCTCCCAACAGGCTCCGCGCCTCGCACGGGCGCGCTGCCGGGCGGATGCTATGCGCGAGCGGCCTCGATCGCCTTGACGACGGTCTCCTGCAGCTGGCTCAGGTTCTCCGCAGAGGGAATCCACTGCTGGGCGATCACGGGGGCGGCCATCTGGAACTTGGCGTTCTCCATCTCGGCGTACACCTGCTTGGGGCCGAGCGGCGCCCAACCGTAGGAACCGAACGCGATGCCGATCCGGCCCGCGTTATTGGGCGAGAGACCCCGCATGTAGGTGAGGAAGCCCGCCATGGTGGGCATCATGTTGGAATTGAGCGTGGGCGAGCCGCAGGCGACGTAGCGGGCGTCGCTCATCTCGAGCATGATATCGGAGACGTGCATGTGCTTCACGTCGATGAGCTCCGCGGGCACGCCCTCACGGATGAACGCGTCGCAGATCTCGCGCGCCATGGCTTCGGTGGAGTGCCACATGGAATCGAAGACCACCACGGCGCGCTCCTCCATCTGGTAGGTGCTCCATGCCTGGTACTTCTCCAGGATCTCGGGGATGTGGCTGCGCCAGATCACGCCGTGCGAGGGGGCGATCAGCTTGATGTCGAGCCCGCCGAGTGCGCCCATGGCCTTCTGCACCTGCGCGCCGTAGGGCCACACGATGTTGGCGTAGTACTTCTTGGCCTGCTTGAACACCTCGCACAGGTCGTTCTCGTCATCGAAGCGCTTGGTCGAGGCGAAGTGCTGGCCGAAGGCGTCGTTGGAGAACAAGATCCCCTCCTCCGGGCACCAGGTGACCATGTTGTCGGGCCAGTGCACCATGGGCGTGGCGACGAAGTGGAGCGTGCGCTCGCCGATGGAGATGGAATCGCCGGTCTTCACGCCCTCGACGCCCTCGATTCCGTAGTGCGCGCGGATCTCGTTCACGCCCGCCGGCGCGGTGGCGTAGATCTTGGCGTTGGGCGCGAGCTCGTGGATCTTCGGCAGGCAGCCGGAGTGGTCCATCTCGACATGGTTGGTGATGACCACGTCGATCTTCGAGGGGTCGACCACCTGGGAGATGCGCTGGATGAACTCATCGGCGAAGGTGGCCTTCGCGGTGTCGATGAGGGTGACCTTCTCATCCATGATGAGGTAGGCGTTGTAGGTGATGCCGCGCTCGGTGGTGTAGCCGTGGAACGACCGCTCGTTCCAGTCCAAGCCGCCGACCCACCAGATCTTCGGCGCGATCTCGATTGCGTTCAGCATGATGCGTCCTTTCCCGCACGGGGGCGCCCTTGTTGCCCCACGCGCATATGACCTGCAGTATCGCCTGCATTTGCGCACCATGATAGCACGCGGGGCGTCAACCGGACCTGCCGGCTGACGCCCCCTCGCAAAATGCTACAAACTAAGTATTGTTTTACCGCTACACGATCTCGGTCTTGCCGTTCTCCGGGTCCCAGGTGGGCTCGACCTTCACCTTGGGCTTGCGGCCGCGCGGCTTGTCGATAAGCGCCTCGGGTCCGCGGGCACGGTACAGACGGCACCAGGACTTCACGGAGGATTCGCTGGGCACGCCGTACTCGATCATGACCTCGCGGACGGTCTTGCCGCGCTCCAGGCGATCGGTCACCACGGCGAGCTTGGTCTCGTAGTCGTAAACGTTGTGGCGGGCGCCGGCGTTGAGCACGGCCTCCTCGCCGCCCACCGCGTAGGCGCGCGACCACTGGCGCGCGGTCGCCTCGGGAATCTTGAGCTTCGCCGCAAGCGAACGATGCCCGGCGCCCTCGGCGAGAATCTTGACCGCCTGCTTGCGGATCTTCGCGTTGTACACGGTGCGTTTTGCTTGAGTCGTCATGGAACTCACCTGATTTTCGCGCCAGCTTGTAACCCAAAATGCCATCATAGCGGCAAATTCATCATACCACTGAATCGCCACTATTGACAGCAAGGCAACCGGGACACGGCCAGATGGCGCACCGTCCTGCCTGCATTCCCTTGCTGCGTCTGCGTAGCATAGCAAACAATACGGTACCTGTCGATGTGCATTTGCGGAGCATGAACTAAATGTAAGGGGCGCGTCATGCGCGTCGCGCGCACGTCAGGTTCGGGTAAAACTCGTCTGTTGATTGGCGGACAGGCGCGGTGCGGGCAGCGCGGATGCGCTATCGTGGGCGCCGGGACGTTGCAGGCGCAAAACCGAACGCGCCGCCGATACCGACCGATACGGCACGAGAACGCAGAACGACCCCTATGGCAACCGCTGCCCCAAGCAGATGGGAGGGCAAGGATGATCCGCTGCTACAAGACGAACGACGAAGGCGTCACCGAGGTGGTCGCCGCACCCGAACCCGGTTCGTGGGTGAACATCGTCGCCCCGACCGACCAGGAGCGGGCCTGGCTGGAGACCGAGGCCGGCGTGTCACCCGAGTTCCTCCGCTCCGCCTTCGACGAGGAGGAGATATCGCACCTGGACTACGATGAGGACCTGCGGCAGACCCTCGTCATCGTGGACTACCCGTGCGCCGAGGACGCCGAGGACAGGCAGGACCCCACCAAGCAGCAGTACACGACGATGCCCATCTCGTTTTTCTCGCTGCCCGACCAGAACCTGGTGGTGACCGTCAGCCTGCAGCCGAACCCCATCGTCGACGACATGGCCTCCGGCCGCGTCCGCGGGCTCAACACCCGCCTGCGCACGCGCTTCCTGCTGCAGATGCTCCTGCGCATCTCGCAGAGCTACCTGGTGCACCTGCGCCGCGTAGACCAGCTTTCCACCAGAACCGAGCAGCGGCTCTACGGGTCGATGCGCAACGAGGAGCTGCTCCAGATGCTCTCGCTCGAGAAGTCGCTCGTCTACTTCTCCACCTCGCTCAAATCGGCCGAGGTCACACTCAACAAGATCATGCACGGGCACCTGATCGCGCTCTACGAGGAGGACCAGGATCTGATCGAGGACGTGATGATCGAGGTTCACCAGGCCCAGGAGATGTGCAACATATACTCCAACATCCTCTCGGGCACCATGGACGCTTACGCGAGCGTGATCTCGAACAACCTGAACATCGTGATGAAGGTGCTCACCGTCATCACGATCGTCATGGCGATCCCCAACATCGTCTTCGGCTTCTACGGGATGAACGTGGCGCTGCCCATGGCCGACGCGGGCATCACCGCAACCTGGGTGGCGCCGGCGGTCCTGTGCGTCATCGCCTGCACCGCGGCCGTGCTCATCTTCAAGCGCAAGGGTCTCTGGCGCTAGCGGGCATCGCGCCGGGGCCGGGCGCCGGGGCACCTTGCGGTTTCATGCGGCGGCGGGACACGCTATCCTGTATGAGGTCGAAACAGGGGGTGCCCATGGCAAGAAAGCTCACCGCTGAAGAGCAGCGTACCGTTGTCAAGCTGTCCCGTGTGCTGGCCCGGCGCCTGCCGGCGGGCGAGCGATCCTTCGGCAGCGGCATCGCCAGCTACCTGGTGCGCCGCATGGATCAGGTGCTCTCACGCGACGAGCTGCTGGAGGCGCTCTCCCACTACGAGGCGACCGAGGCGTCGCTCGAGGCCCTCTGGACCGCGCGGGTCCTGAAGGCGGCGCCGGGCGACGCGTTCGCCGTGCAGCTGCCACCGGAACTCGACGGGGCGCGGCACCCGGGCGCGGACGACGATGGACGCGGTCGCGAGCAATCGGACGATACCCCGAAGGCAGACGGCGCGGATGCGCGGACGGACGGGGGCACCCGGTCCGATGGCGATGTCGCACCGTGCGCGCAGCCGGAAGATCCCGCCGCTTGCGCGAAGGCACCCGAGCCGCACGATGGGGGAAAGCCCTCCGGACGCCCCGGGCGCCCGCGACGCGACGCGCACAGGAAAGGCGAGGCCCGCGCCGCGCGGGCGCTCTCCCGCCAAGCCAAGAACCCGTTCGCCAAGCTCTCCTGCGTCCGCAAGCAGACGCCCGAGCTCACCGATATCCGCAGCAAGATCATCGACCTCGACCCGCGCATGTGGATCAACGGCTGGCTGCTCAGCACCCCGGCGGCCTACACCCGCTTCGAGCGCGAACTCAAGGGGATCGACGCGGCGCTCGCAGGCTCCACGACGCTCGGCAACGGCGAGCTCAGCATGCGCGAGCTCTCCTACCGGCTCTTCGGCGACGAGAAGTACCTGGCGCCGGGCGCCGAGGGCTACAAGCTGCTGCGCCTTCTGGGGATCAGCGAGCTTCTGCGCGTCCGCCGCCAGCCGCGCTTCGAGCTTATGAACTACATCCCCAAGCGCCACCGGCACCTCAAGGTGGTGGTCTCGGAGAACCTGGACCCGTGGATGGGCATGCACCGCGCGCTCTTCCTGGACGGCCGCAAGAAGATCTTGGGCGAGCGCGTGCACGGCATCGTGTTCGGGGACGGCAGCCATGTGGTGGACGAGCACCGCCTGCCCGACCTTTTGGACGCCTTGGGTGCCGACGACGTCACGGTGCTCTATTGGGGGGATATCGACCGTGCCGGCCTGGAGACGCTCGTGCGCATGGTCGACGTGCTGCCCGCGCACCTGCGCGTAGAGCCCTTCGCCGCCGCCTACCGCCTCATGCTGCGCCGCGCGATGAAGCGCTGCCCCGACCCGCTCGACAACGAGCCCACCGACCAGCAGCAGATCGAGGTGCAGGGCCTCGACATCATCGTCCCCTACCTGAGCGAGGCCGAGGCCGCCTACCTTGTCGCCGTGGTCGAGGAGGCGCGCCTCATCCCGCAGGAGATCATCGCCGGTACGAACCTGTAGCGCCAGGCCGGGCGCGAGCTGTAGCGTCAGGTCGGGCGCGCGGCACGACGCCGGAGCTCCGCATCGCGGACTCCCGGCGTGCGCCGGGTGGGCGACCGGCCTCCCGAATCCCCCGCGGGCCCAGAAGCGTAAACGAACGATTGAGGTATCCCCTCTGCAGATGACACCGGTCGACGATGCGGCTACCATGTCGACTTCGTGCGCGCGACGGGGCATCCGCCCGAACGCCACCCTGTCAGATGGCATCGGGGCGGCGCGCACCGGTACGTCATCCGCTTCACTCGAAAGGATCCTCATGGAAGCGACCAGCATCAAGAAGTACGTCGCCGAGGCTCTCGGCACCTTCACCCTGACCTTCTTCGGCTGCGGCAGCGCCGCCGTCGCGGGCGCCGCCCTGGGCAACCTGGGCATCGCGTTCGCCTTCGGTCTCTCGATCATCGCCATGGCGTTCGTCATCGGCGAGGTTTCCGGCTGTCACATCAATCCCGCCGTGTCCCTGGGCCTGTTCCTCGATAAGCGCATGAGCCAGAAGGACTTCATCGGCTACTGGGTCGCACAGTTCGCGGGCGCCATCGTGGCCGCCGCCGCGCTCGCACTCGTGATCGACCTCGCCGACCTGGGCGGCGTGCTCGCGACGGGCCTTGGCTGCAACGGCTACGGCGAGCTTTCCTCCACCGGTCTCACCGCTGCCGGCGCCGTGATCGTCGAGATCATCCTCACCTGCATCTTCGTCCTCTCGGTTCTGGGCTCCACCGCCAACGAGAAGACCGCTCCCTACGCCGGCATCATCATCGGCCTCACCCTGGCCTTCGTGCACATCATGGGCATTCCGCTGACCGGCACCTCCGTGAACCCGGCCCGCAGCTTCGGCCCCGCGCTCGTGATGGCAGTCTGCGGCGACGCCGCCGCGATGAGCCAGGTGTGGGTCTTCATCGCCGCCCCGCTCGCGGGCGCCGCACTTGCCTCCGTGATCTTCGGTTTCCTCAAGAAGAAGAGCGCCTAAGGCAGGTTGGCGAACGCCGAAACCAGATTGCCAGAACCAGGACATCGGCCTCGAGGCCCGACGCCCGAACGCAATCCGCCCTGCTGCGAAACGCAAACGCAGCAGGGCGATTTTTTTGATATCGCAGGCGGGACTTACTGCTCCGCCATCACGACCTCGGCGTCCGGCGCGTTCCGCTTGACGCTCTCGATGCCCTTCTTGCACGCCTCCATCGACCTGTACATCTGCGACGTGGCGATGATCTCGCCGTTGTCAGCCTTCAGCACGAAGTGCGTGCCCTTCTCGTTGGACGTGATGACGAACTTGCCCATAATCGGCGCTCCTTCCCTGGAGTGGTACCTTGCGAGCATCGTATCGCGCCCGCCTGGCTTCGTCTCCCCGCTCAACGGGCGTTTAAGGTGGGCGCGTCCGCGCAACTCACGTTCATTAGCTCGCACAAGCTATAAACCCCAGTCACAAGGCAGGATTTGAAGGGAGCCCCAAATTATGGAGTAGAGCCTTTGCGCAAGCCCGAGCTATCTCAGCCCATGCGCCCTGCGCGTCTGCATGATGAGGGAGGCGCGCGCCTGAGCCTCCTCCGCGATCTGCGCGGCAACGAGCTCGACGAGCTGTCGAGGGTCGTCGCGGACCTGCCAGTCCTCGAGCGCGGTTAGATACGCAGCGCGGTCGGCGGCCTTCAGGGCGATGGGAGGATAGCCCGCCTGCTCGAGCATGCAGTTCAACACGATGCGTCCCGTGCGGCCGTTGCCGTCGGTGAAGGGATGGATGTTCTCGAACATGGCGTGAAACGCCGACGCTGCGACAACGGGGTGTTCGTCCGTCCCGGCAGCTTGAAACAGCAGGTCTCCCATGAGGGGGCGCACCTGCTCCGGCGCCGCGACGCCCGTCCTGGAGCCGCGAATCATCGCCGCGTGGGTGCGATAGCTCCCGCGCGTGCGGGGTTGGCAGTCGAGCGCGGTGCGCTCATGGATGTCCTTTACGAGGTCCTCGGTCAGCTTGTCGCCCCGGGCGAAAGCCGCGCTGGCGAAAGCGACGCCGTCGGCTATGCCGCGCGCAGCGAAGATGTCCGACAACCGCTTGTCCGCAGGGTCGGAGGGCATGAACTCGCCCTCGAGCACGAGCGCCGTATCCATGAGCGTCAGCGTGCTTCCCTCGATGGCGGCGGAATTGTAGGTGAAGCGGACGAGGAAGTCGGCATCATAGTCCGATACCGCCAGCCGCTCGTCATCTGACAGCGGAAGCAGACCGGACAGACCTCGGGCCGCGGCGTCCGCTGCGGCCAGGGCGTCCGCGCATGCCGCATCGCCGAGATGAAACGCCTGATAGATCTTCTCGGTCAGCTCCGCCATGGCGCCCCCATCCGAATCCGCACGACCAATGCAAATTGGCGCGCGAAGCGGTCGGAATAAGAAAACAGCCTAGAGCGCATATAGCCTCTAGGCTGCAATATAACATGGTCGCGGGGGCAGGATTTGAACCTACGACCTCCGGGTTATGAGCCCGGCGAGCTACCAGACTGCTCCACCCCGCAATGTCTGGATGCGCCTTTGCGCAAGTGAATATACTATGCGCCTTGGCCTCGCAATGCAAGCGGCGCTTCGCACAACGCCGCCTCGCTTCACATTACAGCCAAATTTCCCGACCGCCCGCCGCACCACGCGAACCGTCCATGAACGAAATCGGCATCGGATGTATAAAGTCCACCCCGGCGTGTTATATAAACGACAACGATCGAATACGGCAGCCGTGCTCCGCTGATAGTGTCCGTCATCTTGACACGGCAACCTGGATCTTATGCATATGGGAACCTTTGCTGCGAGGAGCTCAACGTGCCGAACCATGAACCCGTCGTTTCATCGAGACCGTCTTCCGATCAACATGCCGATACCCGGGAGCTGCGCGCCCAGCTGCTCAAACAGCTCGCACGCGTTCGCGGGTCGCTTCAGAAATGGCATTCCGCCGTCAGCCGCAGGCCGGGGGGCGCCGCGGGCGACATATTCCGCGGGCAGGGACGGGCGCTCGCGCTGCTTGACGAGCACGGCGAGATGCCGCAGCGCGACATGTGCACCGCCCTGGGCATTCGGCCGCAGTCGCTGGGCGAGACCCTGACAAAGCTCGAGCGCGCCGGCTACATCACCCGTCGCATCTCGGACCTCGACCACCGTGCGCTGCTGGTCTCGATCACGCCCGCCGGCAGGACGGTCGTGGAAAGAAGCGAGCCCAACCCGTTGTTCGAATCCTTCAACAGCGATGAGCTCGAGCAGTTCATCGGCTACCTCGACCGCGCCCTGGTCGATATCGACGGCCAGCTCAAGACGCTGGACGATAATCGGGCCTCGGGCCTTGAGGCGCCCCGCGTGACAACCCGGGTCCGCGTCGCATCGCAGCGACGGACGGATTAGCACGCCGCCGGGAACGAGCCGGCACGGGCCGCAACCTGGAGGATCTAATCCGAGCAGTTGAGCGCGATCAGCGTTCCTCGCGCTGCTCGCGGTTGCGCAGCGCCTCGGTGAGCGCGGCGACGTCTTGCGCCGTGCGCCGCGAGCGGCGACTGAGCACCAGCACGTAGACGAACAGCGCGACCCAGATTCCCACGAACGCGGCGATGACATAGGGGGCTGCCGGCAGAACGGTCGAGTACACCTCGGCGAGAATGGGATCCATATCAGTCCTCCTTGCGCGCGGCGCCCGCCGCGTCGAGATCGTTCGGGTCGTCATCGCCCGCCGCGACGCCCCGCGGGGCCGCTCCGTCCGGCGCGGCAG
>CASFIQ010000147.1 GCA_949294785.1 uncultured Collinsella sp. | reverse complement strand
CCGCGCGTCCCCCGGCGGCCGCGCGGGCCCCTCATATGAGGAGGGAGGCGCAGCGTGCGCGACATCCACTGCCATATCCTGCCCGGGGTGGACGACGGCGCCCGCGACCTCGAGGAGAGCCTGCGCATGCTCGATGCGGCGCGCCGCGCGGGCGTCACCTCCATCGTGTGCACCCCGCACTGCCGCAGCCCCTATTTCGACTACGACCGCATGTGGGACGCGTTCGATGTCCTGCGTGCGCACGCGGGCGGGTTCCCCCTGCAGATGGGATTCGAGGTCAACTACCGCAAGCTGCAGGAACTGGGCATGGCCTGGGCGGACTACCTGCATTTCGATGGTTCGAACGAGTTTCTGCTGGAGCTCTCGAGCCACTGCAGCGAGAGCGATTTCGACGATTACGAGCGCACGATCTTCGAGCTCCAGGGCATGGGCTACCGGGTGATCATCGCGCATCCGGAGCGCTACCGGGCCATCCAGAAGAACCCCGAGCTCGCCCGGCGCCTGAAGGACCAGGGCTGCAAGCTGGTCGCCTCGGCCGATTTCATCGCCGGAGGACGCCTGGGCGCGGAGAAGAAGCCCGCGCGCCGGCTCTTCCAGCTGGGCCTGTACGATTACATCGCGAGCGACGCCCATCGTATCGAGCACTACGATTACCTGGCGCGGGCGCGCCGCGACTACCCGCTGGGCGGAGCGCACTTCGCCCGCTGACGCCACGGGCAAGATGCCGATACGGTGCAGGGCGACCTGCCGAGGCGGCGTCGACGCCCCGGGCACGCTACAATGGAGCGCGGCGCCACCCGGCGCCGGAGCGCGAATGCCCGCGCCCGCATGCGGCGGGCGCCCCGATCGATCGGTGGAGGACACCTATGAAGTATTTCGGAACCGACGGCTTCCGCGGTGAGGCCAACCGCGGGCTCAACGTTGAGCACGCCTTTTTGATCGGCCGCTACGTGGGCTGGTACTACGGTGCGCGCCGCGGCACCAAGGCGCGCGTGGTGGTGGGCAAGGACACCCGCCGCTCGAGCTACATGTTCGAGAGCGCGATCGTGGCGGGCCTCGTCGCCTCGGGCGCCGACGCCTACCTGCTGCACGTCATCCCCACGCCGGGCCTCGCCTACGAGACGCTCGACGGCCGCTTCGACTGCGGCATCATGATCTCCGCCTCGCACAACCCCTATACTGACAACGGCATCAAGCTGGTGAACAGCGAGGGCTATAAGATGGACGAGGACGTCCTCGAGCTCATCGAGGCCTACATCGACGGCGCCGTCGAGGTGCCGCTTGCCACGGGCGATGCGATCGGCTCCACCATCGACTACATGCAGGGGCGCAACCGCTATATCGCCCACCTCATCGCGAGCGCCAACTTCTCGCTCCAGGGCGTGAAGATCGGTCTGGACTGTGCGAACGGCGCGGCGAGCTCCGTCGCCAAGCCCGTGTTCGACGCGCTCGGCGCCGACGTCCGCGTGATCAACAACGCGCCCGACGGCCTCAACATCAACGTGGACTGCGGCAGCACTCATATGGACCGCCTGCGCCGCCACGTGGTGGAGCAGGGGCTGGACGTTGGTTTCGCCTACGACGGCGACGCGGACCGCTGCCTCGCGGTCGACGAGCGCGGCAACGTGGTCGACGGCGACCTGATCCTTTACGTCTGCGGCGTCTACCTCAACAAGCACGGCCGCCTCACCGCCGGCACCGTGGTGCCCACCGTCATGAGCAACTACGGCCTCTTCAAGGCGTTCGACGAGGCGCATCTCTCCTACGAGACCACCGCGGTGGGTGATAAGAACGTCTACGCCTGCATGCGCGAGCACGGCTACAGCCTGGGCGGCGAGCAGTCCGGCCACATCATCTTCGGTGACATCGAGTGCACGGGCGACGGCATCATGACCTCGCTGCGCCTTATGGAGGTGCTGCGCGCTGAGCGCGAGACGCTCTCGCAGCTGTGCGCGCCGGTGAAGCTCTATCCGCAGGAGCTGGTGAACGTCCGCGTGAAGGACAAGGACGCCGCCATGGAGGACCCGGCGGTCGCCGATGCCGTGAAGAAGGCGGAGGAGTTCCTGGGCGATCGCGGTCGCGTGCTGGTGCGCGCAAGCGGCACCGAGCCGTTGGTCCGCACGCTCGCCGAGGCGCCGACCGACGAGCTTTGCCGGGACGCGAACCTCTTCGTGCTGGAGGCGCTCGAGCCGCACCGCGCGGAGTAGGGGAGCTGTCGGGAGGCCGAGAGGCATCTCCCCCAGGTTCTGCCTGCCACGTCAACCGACGCTCGGGAGGCCAAACAAGCTCAAGCGCAGCCAGGCTGCGCAGATAACCGGTTGCGCCGGGATGCCCTCAAAGCGGTATCCCGGCGTTTTCCATAGATCCGGCACATATTCCCATAGCGACGTCTTAGCTGGTAAACGGTAGGGAATTCCAGGTGGAAGGTACCAGTGGGCTTCTTTTGTAATGAACTTGAAGCATAAGTTGACGTCCCCCCGGCGAAAACCTAGAATACCGAAAAGAGTAAGGGGGGACCACGAATGCCCTCTCTACTACCTACGAGAAGGGAAAGTAGTATGAAGAAGATCGTTACCGTATTTGCTGCGGCGGTCATGGCCTTCGCGCTCCCCACGGTCGGGTTTGCCGTTGAGAGCCCGGCGGCCACGCAGGAGTCCGCGACCATCGGTGATGTCGCGGTCACCGTCTCCGGTGCCGAGAACGTCGTGTTCGACGCCTCCAAGGTTCCCGCTAAGGGCACCGTGGGTACCCCGATCGCCAACATCTATGTCGAGGGCGACATCACGGGCGATGAGGCCGTGCTGACCTTCAACATCGGCAAGGAGTACGCCGGCTACAACGCGACCGTTTACATCGAGCACAGCGATGGCACCACTGAGGTTAAGCCTGTAGTTGTTGACGAGAACGGCAACATCGTCATCTCTGTCAAGCAGCTCTCCATCTTCTCCATCGTGCTTGGTGAGCCCAGCGGCAAGGCTGCCGACAGCTCCGCCAAGTCTCCGTCGACCAGCGCCTCGCTCGTCGCCGTGGCCGGCCTGACCGCCGCCTCCACCCTCGGTGCCGGCGCCGTGGCCGTGTCCCTTCGCAAGAAGGACGCCGAGTAGCCTGTAAAAGCTTCAGGCTTCAACGGAACCATGGGGGAGCCCGATTTTCGGGCTCCCTTTTTTGGTAGAGATGGCAAGCGTATCGTAAAGGCCAGAAAGGCAGAGATGGCGGACAACAACCAGACCACCCCGACGCGCGGCGCGCATATGGCGCCTGCCCATGCGAAGCCCGCCGGCGGCGTCGGTTCCCCCAAGAAGAAGAGCAAGGCACCGCTCGTCGTGCTGTTGGTGGTCCTCGTTGCGATCGCGGCGGGCGGGGGAATCTTCCTCTTCAACCAATGGCAGATCGCGCAGCGCAATCAGGAGCAGGTGGAGAGCACACCTAAACCCGAGGTGGTGGTGGAGGAGGACGAGACCCCCGAGAACCCCATCGACTTCGCGACGCTCCAGGCGGAGACCCCCGATGCCTACGCGTGGATCTACATCCCCGATACCAACGTGAACTACGCCATCATGCAGAGCCCGACGGATGATGACTACTATCTGCGCCGTACGGAGCAGGGCGAGACGTCCCTGTTCGGCTGCATCTACACGCAGATGGCCAACGCCAAGGACTTCTCCGACCCAGTGACCCTCATCTACGGTCACACCACCGATGACGGCACCATGTTCGACGATCTGCACAAGTTCGAGGACCAGACCTTCTTCAACGAGCATCCGGACATGTACATCTACACGCCGGGGCACATCCTGAAGTACCAGATCATCGCGGCGTACGAATACGACGACCGCCATATCCTGAACAGCTTCGACTTCTCGAACGAGCAGGTGCGCGTCGACTACTTCAACTCGGTGCTGAATCCGCAGTCCATGGTGGTGAACGTGCGCGAAGGCGCGGCGCTCGACGCCTCCAGCAAGATCGTGCAGCTGAGCACCTGCTTGGATGCCTACACCTCGCAACCGTACCGCTACATTGTGACGGGGGTGCTGGTCGATGACACCGCAACCGAATAACCCCGGCAACATGGGGCGCCATTTCAAGAACGCGGAGCCCGCGGTGGGGCACGCAGCATCCGCATCGCCGGCGGCGGACGGCGCGAACGAGACCGCTGCGACGGCCGCGCCTGCTGCGCCGGTTAGCGGTACCACTGCTTCCTCGGCGGCTCCCGCAGACGATGTCACAACCGCCGACATGCCGCGGCGTCGCACCGCGGTGGGGCGCGCGCCCGGGGAGAGCACGGCCTCGAGCGAGACGGGCGAGCCCGCGCCCCTGCCCAAGCTCCCCGACGACCCGCATGCCGGGCTCGTCAAGAAGCGCAAGAAGCACCACCGCAAGGCGCGTCGTCGCCTTCGGGTGCTCGCCATCGTGCTCGCGGTCGTCGTCGTGCTTGTGGGCGCCGGTGCGGCGGGCGTGTGGTACCTGGTGAACCAGGGCGCCTCGGCCATTCGCGACGCGTCGGCTGCCGAGGACCTCGAGACCGCTGACGACGCCGAGACCGAGGACGAGGGCAGGACCATCGTCTACAACGGCAAGACCTACCGCTACAACGAGAACATCGTCTCCATCGTGGTGATGGGCTACGACCGCCGCAGCTATCAGGATGCGAGCACCACCGCCGGCCAGGCGGACGCCGTCATGGTGGTCGCCTTCGATACCGAGACGGGATCGATGCGCGTCATCGGTATCCCGCGCGACACGATGGTGGATGTGGACGAGAACATCGGCGAGGCGTTCGTCGGGCAGGACAAGCTGCAGCTGGCGCTCGCCTTCGCGTACGGTGACGGCTACGGCACGAGCGCCGAGAACGTGACGCGTGCCGTGGGGCGCATCCTCTACAACATGCCGATGACCTACTACTTCGCCATCGACATGCAGGGCATCGGCCCTTTGAACGACGCGGTGGGCGGTGTCACCCTCACCCCGACGACGACCATTCCCAACACCAACATCTACGAGGGGCAGCAGACGACGCTTTTGGGTCAGAACGCGCTCAAGTACATCCAGTGGCGCTCGATGACCGACCTCACCGCCTCGCTCGACCGCCAGGCGCGCCAATCGCAGTACCTGCAGGCGTTCTTCGCGCAGGCGATCGCGTCCGCCAAGGGCAATCCGGCGTCCCTCGTGTCGCTCTATCAGACGGCGACGCAGTACTCCACCACCAACCTGGGTCTTTCGGAGTTCAGCTACCTCGCCTCGAAGGTGATCGAGAACGGCATGAGCCAGATCGACGTCACCACGCTCACGGGCGAGGCGGTCCAGGGTGCCCGCTACATGGAGTACTACCTGGATGAGACCTCGACCTACGAGACCGTGCTCGACGTGTATTACACGCTCGTCGACGACGGGTCCGACGATGAGGGCGATGCCGTTGCCGATACGGATGGCTCGGCGAAGGCTTCCGACAAGGCGTCCGGCAAGGCTGATGCCGCGACGAAGGAGGATGCGGAGTAGTTCCGGCCTCGACGAGAACGGATACCATGACGCGCACGGGGGCGCCGGTGGGAGCAAGGCTCCGCATCGGCGCCCTCGTTCATTCGCGAGCGCCCGCTGTTAACGCGAGGGGCCTTGCGTGCATGCCGCTCGGCGTGCTGGCCGATTGCTCGACCGTGATTCTGGAAAAGCCTTCATGATGCGTGCAATATGCCCGCTGAACTGCGCGTTGTGCTACAGTATCTGCGTTTACGCCTTGATGCGCCCCCGGGGCGCTCGCAGATGGCGTCCGACGCGATGCCATCTCACGACGGAAGGAATTCCATGCCCGAGAAGATCGAAGCCCTCGTCCGCGCCGCGCTGGCCGCCGCCCAGGAGGCGGGGGAGCTGCCCTCGTTCGAGCTCGCGGACTGCGGTATCGAGCGCCCGGCGGACACGAGCCACGGCGAGTGGACCTCCACCTGCGCCATGCGCTCGGCCAAGCTCGCGCACACCGCGCCTCGCAACATCGCCCAGGCGATCGCCGACCACATGCCGGCGAACGACATGATCGACCGCGTGGAGGTCGCCGGCCCCGGCTTCATCAACTTCTACCTGTCCGTGGCGGCCAAGAACGCCGTGTTCGCCCAGGTGCGCGAGCAGGGTATGGATTTCGCCCGCTCGAACGTGGGCGAGGGGCTCAAGACCCAGGTGGAGTTCGTCTCCGCCAACCCCGTGGGGCCCATGCACGTGGGGCATGGCCGCTGGGTGGCGATCGGCGACTCGCTCTGCCGCGTGATGGAGCACGCCGGCTACGATGTCGAGCGCGAGTACTACATCAACGACCATGGCAGCCAGATGGACGTATTCGGTCGCTCGCTCGCCATGCGCTACCTGCAGCTCGTCTCCATCGTGCGCGAGCGCGGCATCGAGCTTCCCGCCGCGCACGACGTGCTGGAGGCCGACCGCGTGGCCGCGCTCGACGACGAGGACGGCGCGCATCCCGAGGCCCATCCCTTCCAGGACGCCTTCATGACGTCGCTCGGCGGCAACGCCTACGGCGGCGCCTACATCATCGACGAGGCGGCGCATATCGTGGAGACGGACGGCGAGCGCTGGGTTGACGCGCCGGAGGAGGAGCGCCTGGCGACCTTCCGCGAGAACGGCTACGCCCGCATGCTCGAGGACATCCGCGCCACTTGCGAGGATGCCAACTGCACCTTCGACGTGTGGTTCTCCGAGCGCACGCTGTACCAGAAGGACGCCAACGGCGAGACCGCCGTGGACCGCGCGTTCAAGAAGCTCAACGAGATGGGCTACCTCTACACCGCCGACGACGCCCTGTGGTTCCGCTCGACCGACCTCGGTGACGACAAGGACCGCGTGCTCGTGAAGGCCAACGGCGAGTACACCTACTTCGCCTCCGACGTGGCCTACCACTGGAACAAGTTCCAGCGCGTCGACCACGTGATCGATATCTGGGGCGCCGACCACCACGGCTACATCCAGCGCGTGCGCTGCGTGTGCGACGCCCTCGGGTACCCGGGCCGCTTCGAGGTGCTCCTGGGCCAGCTGGTGAACCTGTTGCGCTCGGGCAAGCCGGTGCGCATGTCCAAGCGCCGCGGCACCATGGTCACGTTCCGCGAGCTGCTGGACGAGGTCGGCGCCGACGCCGCGCGCTACACGCTCATCTCCCGTTCCTCCAACCAGATGATCGATTTCGATATCGACGCGGTGAAGGAGAAGTCGAACGCCAACCCCGTCTACTACGTGCAGTACGCGCACGCGCGCATCTGCTCGATCCTGCGCCGCGCCGCCGGCGTGACGGCGGAGGAGGCCGAGGCCCTGGGTATGGACGAGGTCGCCCGTCGCGCGGTGGGGGAGGACGCCAACCTGGCGCTCCTCACCGACCCGACCGAGCTGGCGCTCTCGCGCAAGCTCTCCGAGCTCACTGAGCTTATCGCGAGCTGCGCCCGCGACCGCGCGCCCTTCCGTCTCACGCATTACGCCGAGGAGCTCGCCGGCGGTTTCCACGCGTTCTACCACGATTGCCAGGTGCTGCCGAGCGAGGGTCGCCCGCTTGACGCCGAGCTCTCCCGCGCCCGCCTGGCCGCCTGCGACGCCGTGCGCACCACGCTCGCGCTCGTGCTGTCGCTCGTGGGCGTCTCCGCCCCCCAGCAGATGTAGCTCCCACCGCCGCCGTCCAAGGACCGGACGGCGGCGTTTCCGTTTTCCGATCGCTGATTTCGTTCCCGCGCCCCCTCGTTTCCGTCTGCTCCGTCTTCGCGTGACCCGGTCAACCGCTCTTTCAATTCATCGTTTCATTACGATGCGCTCCGGTCCGTCTCGCCGCTGTTCCGGTCTATGAGACGGCAACCGGGCGGCGACCGCCGGGTATAACCTCCCACGGTTCGTGAAATGTGTACTTGCACCCGGTAAGTTGTGCTACACTCGTGCCGGTGCCCCGCGCACCTCCCATTCCTTCACACCTCATCATGTTTCCCGCAGGACCGCGCGTCCTGATGGTTCCAGGTGATTCGGCAGCCGAGGGCTGCTGGTTAGCGACGGTGCCGCTGGCGTCGCACATCGGTTTTCCCGCGGCTCAAGATCCCTTCGGGGCCGATATGCGGCTCCCGGAAAGAAAGTAGAGTAATCGTGTCAGACGAAACCATGAGCTCCGCGTCCGAGACGGCTGCCCCGGCGTCGACCGAGTCCGCCCCTCCCGCCGCCGAGGCCGCGCCGCGCCCGCGTCGTCGCCGCAAGGCGGCTTCGGATTCCGCTGAGACCCCTG
>CASFIQ010000146.1 GCA_949294785.1 uncultured Collinsella sp. | reverse complement strand
CCCGGCTCCGGGAGCCCGCCGCCGGCGGAGCCGATGCCGGTTGCGCCCCCTGTCCGGTCACGGCGGACGATGGCGCCCGCCGCACGCTCGCCAAGCTCGATCCCGCGTCGCTCGAGCGCGAGCTTGTCCGCGCGCTCATCGGATCCGCCCCGCTCCACCGCGCGCAGCAAGACGCGCTCGATGCGCTCGCTGCAGGGGAGAACGTGCTCGCCATCATGGGGACGGGCCGGGGCAAGTCGCTGGTCTTCCAGCTTCACGCCGCGCGCATGGCGATCCTCGCCGGGGCGGCGAGCATCTTCGTCTATCCGCTGCGCGCCCTCATCGCGGACCAGGCCTTCCATCTTGCCGAGCGCCTGGCGCCGATCGGCATCCGCGTGGGGGTGCTCACCGGCGAGAGCCTGCCCGCCGTCCGCGACCGCATCTTCACCGAGCTCGCGCAGGGTGCCGTCGACATCGTCCTCACCACGCCGGAGTTCCTCGCCATCCATCGCGACCGCTTCGCGCGCGCCGGCCGCATCGGTTTTCTCGCCGTCGACGAGGCACACCATATCGCCGGGGCGAAGGGCGGCGACCGCAGCGCCTACCTGGATTTGCCGGACGTCATCGGGGTCCTGGGCGGCCCGCAGGTCCTTGCCGCGACCGCCACGGCGGATGCGTCCTGCGCGCGCGATATCGCCGCGCTTCTGGGTACGAGGCGCGTCGTCGTGGACGACGCCGCGCGCACCAACCTCGACGTCGAGGACGACCGCGACCTCGCCAACCGCGAGAACCGCCTGGTCTCCATCGTTGCGACGGGGGAGAAATGCGTGGTCTACGTCAACTCCCGCGACCAATCGGTGGCGCTCGCGCGGACGCTCCGCCAGCGCGTCCCCGAGCTCGCCGGCGCCGTCGCCTTCTACAACGGCGGCCTTGCCCGCGAGGACCGCGCGCGGGTCGAGCATGCGTTTCGATCCGGCGAGCTCACGTGCATCGTTTCGACGTCCGCCTTCGGTGAGGGCGTGAACCTGCCGGATATCCGCCATGTGGTTCTCTACCACATGCCCTTCTCGGCAACCGAGTTCAACCAGATGAGCGGGCGAGCCGGTCGCGATGGGGAGCCCGCCCTCATCCACCTGCTGTTCTCCTCGCGCGACGCACGCATCAACGAGCGCATCCTGGACGCTGCGGCGCCCGAGCGCGAGCAGCTCGTCACGCTCTATCGGGCGCTTCAGACCATGTGGCGGTCGAACCGCTCCAGGACCGGCGACGATGCCGTGCGCGCCTCCGACGTCGACATCGCCAACATGTGCCTCGCGATCGATGCGCGAAACCGCGTGGACGAGCGCATGGTGCCCGCGGGCGTCGCCATCTTCCAGGAGCTCGGTTTCGCGCGTGTTAACGACGGTCCCGCGGGAAGGGCGATCAGCATGGTGGACAGCCCCGGGCACATGTCCTTGACCGGCTCGATCCTCTATCTGGAGGGGTTGCGCGAACGCAGCGCCTTTACGGCCTTCAGGAGCTGGGCGCTCAACGCTTCGGCTCATGATATGCTTGCTAGAATAATCCGCCCCATCACGCCGGGGGAGCAGGGGTAGTTTCACGGGAGGCCTGCCATGGATGCCGCAACGCGCGCGGCGCACGATGCGTCGCTCACTTCGTTCTCCGAGATGATGCACTACACGCGTGCGCAGGACCTGCCGCCCGAGATCTGCGCTGACAACTACGACAAGCTCGCCCGGCTCTGCCGCCGGTACATGAGCGATGCGGACTGCTCG
The DNA here is from genome assembly GCA_949294785.1 of uncultured Collinsella sp. Lineage (GTDB taxonomy): Bacteria > Actinomycetota > Coriobacteriia > Coriobacteriales > Coriobacteriaceae > Coprousia. The sequence goes on along the minus strand of CASFIQ010000146.1, from coordinate 8,583 downwards.
CTCATGGAGCACGCCTACTGCTTCGCGGCCGAGAAGCATTCCATCCAGCGGCGCCGCTCCGGCGAGCCCTACATCAACCATCCCGTCGAGGTCGCGATCATCCTCGCCGAGCTCAAGATGGATTGCGACGTGGTATGCGCGGCGCTTTTGCACGATACGGTCGAGGACACCGAGGTGTCGCTCGCCGATGTGCGCGGGATCTTCGGCGAGACCGTGGCGGAGCTCGTGGACGGCGTCACCAAGCTCACCAACATCGAGGTCGACTCGATGGACGAGAAGCAAGCGCTCAACCTGCGCAAGATGTTCCTCGCCATGTCGAAGGACATCCGCGTCATCATCGTGAAGCTCGCCGACCGCCTGCACAACATGCGCACGCTCGCGGCGCTTCGCGAGGATCGCCGTCTGTTCAAGGCGCGCGAGACCATGGACGTCTACGCGCCCCTGGCCGATCGTTTGGGCATGAGCTCGATCAAGTGGGAGCTCGAGGACCTTTCCTTCTTCTACCTGGAGCCCGAGAGCTATCAGCGCATCGCCCGCATGGTCGCGGAGAGCCGCGAGGTTCGCGAGCGATTCCTGCAGGAGACCATCAAGACGCTCACCGAGGAGCTCCGCCGTGCGGGCCTCGAGGGCTTTCAGATCAACGGGCGCTCGAAGCACTACTGGTCCATCTACCAGAAGATGCGCCGCAAGGGCAAGGAGTTCTCCGAGATCTACGACCTGGTTGCGCTGCGCGTCATCACCCGAAGCGTCGGCGATTGCTACTCCGCCCTGGGCGCGGTCCACACGCTCTGGCATCCCATGCCGGGGCGCTTCAAGGACTACATCGCCATGCCCAAGTTCAACAACTACCAGAGCCTGCACACCACGGTCATCGGTCCCACGGCACGCCCGCTCGAGATCCAGATCCGCACGTTCGAGATGCACGAGCAGGCCGAGTACGGCATCGCCGCGCACTGGCTCTATAAGCGCTCCGGCGGCTCGACCTCGCTGAAGTCGACCGATCAGCAGCGCCTCGACGAGCAGATCAACATGCTCAAGCACTCGCTCGACTGGGCGGCCTCCGACGAGATCGACGACCCCAAGGAGTTCCTCCACTCCCTCAAGGTCGACCTCTACGACCAGGAGATCTTCGTCTTCACGCCCAAGGGCGAGGTCATGAACCTGCGCGCGGGGTCGACTCCGCTCGACTTCGCCTATTCCGTGCATACCGAGGTGGGCAACCACTGCGTGGGCGCGAAGGTCAACGGCGTGGTGGCGCCGCTCACGCACGTGCTGCTCACCGGCGACAGAGTCGAGATCTTGACCAACAAGAACGCGAAGCCCTCGCGCGACTGGCTGAACATCGTCAAGACCCCGTCGGCGCGCTCGAAGATCCGCCATTACTTCGCCGCGGTCACCAAGGACGACGATGCAGCCGCCGGTCGCGAGGTGCTCGCCCGCGACCTGCGCAAACGCGGCTACGGTATCTCGACGCAGCGGTCGACGCGCGCGCTCAACCAGGTGTGCGAGCAGCTCAACTACCGCCGTCTCGAGGACCTGTTCGCCGCGATCGGCTCCGGCAAGCTCGCGCCGCGTCTGGTGGGCAACAAGGTGCAGGCGATCCTCGATCCCGCGCCGCACGAGACCGGTGCCGAGGTCGCCGCCAAGGTGGTTGCCGCACCGGCGCGAGGCTCCAATCGCCGACCGCAGTCCAAGGGCAAGGCCAGCTCGGGCGTGCGCGTCAAGGGGTCCGACGACGCCGGGCTGCTCGTTCGCCTCGCGCATTGCTGCAACCCCGTCGCGGGCGACGATATCGTGGGCTTCATCACGCGCGGGCGCGGGGTGTCTGTGCACCGGGCGAGCTGCCCCAACGTGAAGGGGCTGATGGAGCATCCCGAGCGCATGATCGAGGTCGAGTGGGACAGTCAGGCGGATGCCCTCTTCCAGGTGGAGATCGTGGTCGAATGCCTCGATCGCATGGGCCTGCTGAAGGACGTGACCATCGCTATCGGCGATGCGGGCGCCAACATCCTTTCCGCTGCGACCTCTACCAATCGCGAGGGCGTCGCGGTGCTCCGCTTCCTGGTCGAGATCTCCGATGCCAGCGGGCTCGATCCGCTGCTCGCCGCAATCAGCCGCGTCGACAGCGTCTACGACGCCCGCCGCCTCATGCCCGGGGAGGGCGCCAGCCAGATGAAGCGCCGCGCCTAAGGCGTCCGGCGGTCGCGATGGGCCATACGGCAGGCCATCGCCTTCGTGTCCTCTGCTACCATTGCAAAGGCGTTTGCGCTGCTTTCGCGCGCGACGTCAAGCTTGCCATGGGGAAAGGGGAGGACGATGGCCGAGTCGACGGGCATCCTTTTGAATCAGATTCTCATGATGTTCCTGCTCATGATCTGCGGGCTCGCGCTCTATCGCATCAGGATGATCTCCGCGCGCGGCGCCTCGCAGATGGCCGATGTCGTCATCTACGTCTCCACGCCGGCGCTCACGGTGCAGTCGATGATGATCCCCTTCGACCCGGGCATCATCTTCGATGCCGTGTTCTGCTTCGTCGTGACGCTCGCGCTGCTCGTCGCGACCATCGCCTTCGCCCATCTCGTGTTCCGCAAGAAGGAGAGCGGTCTTTCGCGCTACGGTGTGGTGTTCTCCAACTGCGGCTTCATCGGGATCCCGCTCGTTCGCAGCATCCTGGGGCCCGAATACGTCTTCGGCCTCACGGTATGCAACCTCGCCTTCACCATATTGGTATGGACCTATGGCGTGGTGGAGATCTCGGGTGACCGCAGCCAGGTCTCCGTCAAGCGCATCATCATGAATCCGGCCATCGTCTCCTTGGTGGTGGGCCTCGTGTGCTTCTGCACCGGATGGCGCTTCCCCGAACCGGTGGACATGGCCTTCGACAGCCTGGGCGACATCAACACCGGGCTGGTGATGCTCGTGCTGGGCACCTACCTGGGGCAGGTCGACTTCCAGCGCATCGTCACCCAGGCGCGCATCTACCAGGTGTCGCTGCTGCGCCTGCTCGTTGTGCCCATCGCCACGATCGGTGTGCTCATGCTCTTCCCCCAGGTGTCCGTGCCGGTCCGCATGACCGTGGTCATCGTCATGGCCGCGCCCGTGGCCGCGCTCGCCGCGGTCTTCTCCAAGAAGTTCTCCAGCAACGCGGAGCTCGGAATCGGGCTCGTCGCCATGACCACGCTGCTTTCCATGGCGACGATGCCGCTCGTGCTCAGCCTCGCCCTCATGGTGTTCTGATCGGTCCTGCGCGCGCACTGCCGCGCGCTGTGGGACAATGGGGCGACGCGCCCTTGGCGGAACGCCTGCGGCGCACGCCGACGTGGACGATAGGAGCGCATCCATGCAGATCGATACCAATCCCTGCGGACATCTCGATATCGAGGTCGTGACCTGCGGTCCCATCGAGACCAATACCTATTTCGCCATATCGGGGGACGAGGCGGTCGTCATCGATCCCGCATGGGACGGTGCCGACCTCGCGCGCGAGTTCACACGACGCCATCCCGGTGTGCACCTGCTCGCGGCGGTCTGCACGCACGGGCACGCCGACCACGTGGGTGGCGTCGCCGGCATGCGCGCCGCGTGCGGGCCCGAGTTCGGCTACCTGCTGCCCGCCGACGACGCGGATATGGTCGCCGTCAATATCGAGCGCCAGCGCGGCTGGGGCATCGATACGCCCGACCCCGGCGAACCCACGCGCCTGCTGCGCGAGGGCGATGCGATCGCGTTCGGCGCGGTGAGGCTCCAGGCGATCTCGGTGCCCGGTCACACGCCGGGCGGGATGGTGTACCTCGCTGCCACGGACGAGGGCCCCGTCGCGTTCGTGGGCGACACGCTCTTCCCCGGCAGCCATGGCCGCACGGACCTCGCAGGTGGCGACGAGGAAGCGATTATCGCCTCGCTTGCGAAGCTCGGTGCCCTCCTTCCGCCCGAGACCGTCTGCCTGATCGGTCACGGTCCCTCGACCACGATCGAGCGCGAGCTCGCGACCAACCCGTTCATGGCCCGAATCTGAGTCGCGGCACCTCTCGCGTCCCGGCTTCTGCGATAATCGAAGATGTCGTCAACGAGCGCCGCCGCGCGGCGTCTCGGTCCCGGGCCGTGAAGGAGGCCATATGAGCGATTCCATCAAGACCGCGTTCCCCGAGGGTTTCCTCTGGGGAGGCGCCACCGCCGCCAACCAGTGCGAGGGCGGTTGGAAGGAGGGCGGCAAGGGGGTTTCCGCCTCCGACGTGTTCGCCTTCCGCGACCCGGACAACGCCGCGAGCGCCGCGGACGTCCATGCGAACTGCGACATCACGGATGAGGATATCCGGATAGCGCTCGCCTGCGATGACGACACCAAGTATCCCAAGCGCATCGGTGCCGATTTCTACCATCATTACCAGGAGGACATCGCCTACTACGCGGAGATGGGCTTCAAGGTCTACCGCATGTCGATCGCCTGGAGCCGCATCTTCCCGCGTGGCGACGAGCAGGAGCCCAACGAGGAGGGTCTGGCCTTCTACGACCGCGTCTTCGACGAGTGCGCCAAGTACGGTATCGAGCCCTTGGTCACGATGAGCCACTACGAGCCGCCGCTTGCGTTCTGCACGGAGTACAACGGCTGGTACAACCGCAAGAGCATCGAGTTCTTCTGCCGCTACGTCGAGGCGATCACGTCGCGCTACGCCGGCAAGGTCAAGTACTGGCTCACCTTCAACGAGGTCGATTCGATCCTGCGCCATCCGTTCATGACGGGCGGGCTCATCGAGAGCCGTTGGGAGCCCGATGAGTTCCAGCAGGTGCTCTACCAGGCCATGCACCATCAGTTCGTGGCGAGCGCGCTGGCGACCAAGATCTGCCACGAGAACATTCCCGACTCGAAGGTGGGCTGCATGCTCACCAAGCTCACCTACTACCCCTACACCTGCAAGCCTGCGGACGTGCTCGCCGCGCAGCAGGCGATGCGCGCGACCTATTGCTATGGCGACGTGCAGGTCTTCGGCGAGTACTCGCCCTATCTGCTGTCCCTGTACAAGAACCGCGGCATCCACATCGAGATGGGTCCGGACGACCTCGACATCCTGAAGGCGTATCCGGTCGATTTCGTCTCGTTCAGCTACTACATGTCCACGTGCGCCGCCGGCGACGACGAGGGCCTCGAGACCACCGCGGGCAACACCGTGATCGGCGTCAAGAACCCCTACCTGCCCTCCTCCGCATGGGGATGGCAGATCGATCCGGTTGGCCTGCGCATCTCGCTCGTGGACCTCTACGACCGCTATCGCAAGCCGCTCTTCATCGTGGAGAACGGCATCGGCGTCGCGGAGCAGCCCGACGAGAACGGGCAGATCGATGACCAGTACCGCATCGACTACATGCGCGCGCACCTCGAGCAGGCGTCGCTCGCCATCAACGAGGACGGCGTCGACCTCATGGGCTACACCTGCTGGGCGCCGATCGACCTCGTGTCCAATTCCACGAACCAGATGACGAAGCGCTACGGTTTCGTCTACGTGGATGCCGACGACCATTGCCAGGGGACGTACAACCGCCTGCGCAAGAAGTCCTTCGGCTGGTACCAGAAGGTCATCGCCACCAACGGCGCCGATCTCTCCGACGTGGACTGATCCGAGCCCCACGCCGCCGCCCCGTCCATGCCGCGACGTCGCTCGCCTGTGGTCGCGGAGCGGCGGTGCGCGCCTCGCGACGGTGCGCGCGTGCTAAAATGAATCTGTCTTGTGGCAACCCCGAACATGGGAGGTTTATATGCTCGTCAACGCAGCAGAGATGCTCAAGAAGGCCGAGGCCGGCAAGTACGCCCTCGGTGCGTTCAACACCAACAACCTGGAGTGGACGCTCGCCATCCTCCAGGCCGCCGAGGAGGCCAAGAGCCCGCTTATCATGCAGTGCACCGCCGGCGCCGCCAAGTGGATGGGCGGCTTCAAGGTTTGCGCCGACATGGTCAAGGCCGCCGTCGAGGCGACCGGCGTGACCGTCCCCGTCGCGCTCCATCTCGATCACGGCTCCTACGAGGACTGCTTCAAGTGCATCGATGCCGGCTTCACCTCCATCATGTACGACGGCTCCCATGAGGAGACCTTCCAGCTCAATCTCGACCGCACCAAGGAGCTCGTCGAGCTGGCCCACTCCAAGGGCATCTCGATCGAGGCCGAGGTCGGCGGCATCGGCGGTACCGAGGACGGCGTGACCTCCTCCGGCGAGCTCGCCGATCCCGCCGAGTGCAAGCAGATCGCCGACCTGGGCGTCGACTTCCTGGCTTGCGGCATCGGCAACATCCATGGCGTGTACCCCGCTGACTGGGCAGGCCTCTCCTTCGAGCGCCTCGGCGAGATCAAGGCCGAGGTCGGCGACCTCCCGCTCGTCCTGCACGGCGGCACCGGTATCCCCGAGGACCAGATCAAGAAGGCCATCTCCCTCGGCGTCTCCAAGATCAACGTGAACACCGATCTGCAGCTCGTCTTCACCGCCGCCACTCGTAAGTACATCGAGGCCGGCAAGGACCTCGAGGGCAAGGGCTTCGACCCGCGCAAGGTGCTCAAGCCCGGCCGCGAGGCGATCGTCGCCCGCACCAAGGAGCTCATGGAGGAGTTCGGCTCGGTCAACAAGGCCTAACTTCCCACTCGAAGCGAGCTGAGCGCATGCTCACGACGGCCCCCGAGGAACCCCTCGGGGGCCGTTCTCGTTGCGGTAAGGACCGCTTCGCACGGCATCCGTGCGGCGACGGCTGGCCATGATGGCATTTCATGCGATACGGGTGGATGCGCGCCTCGATGTTGTGTTACGATATCCCGGCATGTCACGGGCCTGAGTGGCGGAATTGGCAGACGCAGCGGACTCAAAATCCGCCGATGGCGACATCGTGAGAGTTCGAGTCTCTCCTCAGGCACCCATCTTCATGGCGATGTCATGAAGGCGGGGCATCTGTGGTAGCATGCTCTGAGCGCCGTGCGAGCGGTGCTTCGACGAAGTGGGACCACCCGGTCCCCACCTTGCGGCGCCTTAAGGCAGCTGTCTGGTCATCACAACAGAAGCAATACGGGCACATGCCCGTCTCCTTTCGTGATTCCCGGACGCCGTCTTTCGGCTCCGGGATCTTTCTTTAGAAGGAGGTACCGAAAATAGCTAAGCACGATGTCACGCGCATCAACGACGAGATCACCGCGCCCCGTTGCCGCCTGATTGGCGTCGATGGTTCCCAGCTGGGCGTTTTCGCCATCCATGATGCGCAGCGCGTTGCCGACGACCAGGGTCTCGACCTCGTCGAGATCGCGCCGAACGCCGACCCCCCGGTGTGCCGCGTCATGGACTACGGCAAGTTCAAGTACCAGCAGGCCATCAAGGCCAAGCAGGCGCGCAAGAACCAGTCGCGCGTCGAGGTCAAGGAGATGAAGTTCCGGCCGAAGATCGATGTGGGCGACTACGAGACCAAGAAGGGCCACGTCATGCGCTTCCTCAAGAAGGGCGCGCGCGTGAAGGTCACCATCATGTTCCGCGGTCGCGAGATGGCTCACCCGGAGCAGGGTCTCAACGTGCTTGAGCGGCTGTCCGAGGACCTCAAGCCCTATGCGACGGTCGAGTCGCAGCCCAAGCTCGAGGGGCGCAACATGCACATGCTGTTCGCGCCGATCAAGGGCGCCTTCGACGAGAAGCCCGAGAGCAAGTAGATAAACGTCCCAACGGACCAAAGGAGAAGTCATGCCTAAGATGAAGTCCCACAGCGGCACCAAGAAGCGCTTCCGCGTCACCGGCTCCGGTAAGCTCATGCGTGCCAAGGCCTACAAGAGCCACATCCTCACCAAGAAGACCACGAAGCGCAAGCGTGGCTTCCGCCAGGAGACCGAGGTCTCCGCTGCCGACCGCAAGACCGTCCTCTCGCGTCTCGCCTAACGGTTCCCGCTCGAGTTTCCACCTTTCAAGGAGTTGATCATCAATGGCACGTATCAAGCGCGGCGTCCACGCTCGTAAGCATCATCGCACTATCCTGAAGCAGGCCAAGGGTTATTACGGCGCTGCATCCCGTACCTATCGCCACGCCAAGGAGCAGGTGCAGCACTCGCTCCAGTACCAGTACCGCGATCGTCGCAACAAGAAGCGCGACGTCCGCAGCCTGTGGATCACCCGTATCAACGCCGCCGCGCGCATGAACGACATCTCCTATTCCCAGTTCATGCATGGCCTGAAGCTCGCGGGCATCGAGCTCGACCGCAAGGTTCTCGCTCAGATGGCCGTCGAGGACATCGAGTCCTTCAACGAGCTCACCGTCATCGCCAAGAAGGCGCTCGAGGCCTAAGCGACGGTAAGCCTTACGGCGAACCATATATGCGTTGAGATCGGGAGGCGCTGACCCAAGAGGTCGGCGCCTTCTTTCATATCGCAAAGCTTCAATTCGCAAAGCGAGGTGGGGAATGGGCGAATAGGTGAAAGGTTCAACCATCAGTTGTGTAGGAATCGTGAACCTCCGGATACCCCTTGCGCGGGGCCGGGGAGGCTGGCAATATATCTCCTTGCCGCGCGGGCAGCCGCCCGCGGGCGGGCACCTTGAGAACCGGATATCGCGGGGGACCGCGGGCCTAGGGC
>CASFIQ010000145.1 GCA_949294785.1 uncultured Collinsella sp. | reverse complement strand
CCTCGACGTCCACGAGCCAGATCTCGCGGATGGGGAGCTCGTCGTAGCGCTTGATGAAGCCCTCCATGAGCTCGGGGGTGTAGCTCGAGCCGCCGCCGATGGTGACGATCTTGATGCCTGGCTTCCGTTTGGCCATGTCCGCTCCTTTATCGCGTCGCGCCGCCCCTTTCCGTCGCGGGGCGTCCCTTGATGAAAACGTTGCCCGAGAGCCGACGCGCGCACCATGCTGTTGACGCGAACTGATGCCTAATCGGTAATCTGGTGCCGTATATCCCGAGAATTCTTGTACATCTGATTCGTTTTGATTAGTTTTGATGATGCGAACGTGAGGCGGGAGGGAATCATGGGACTTGCAGAGCGCATCGGAAGCGCGACGAGGCTCACCCCCGCCGAGGCACGACTGGCGCGACAGATAGCTCTCGCACCCGAGCGCGCTGCATCAAGCACGCTCACCCAGCTCGCCGCATGGACCGGCTCATCGACATCGACGGCCCAGCGGCTCTGCCGCAAGCTCGGTTATCGGGGCTATCGGGAGCTGCGCGCAGACGCCGCCAGCACCATGCCCGCCGTCGAAGAGGACTCCGCCCCCGTCGACGTGAACTTCCCCTTCGGCGCCGGTGACGGCGCCGACACCGTGGTGCGCAACATCTGCTCGGTCTACGCCGGCACCCTTGCGGACACCGCCTCCCTCATCGACCGCGACGAGCTCGAGCGCGCCGCCCGCCTCATCGACCGCGCCAACGGCGTTGAGATCTACACGGGCTCGCACAACCTCTATGCCGGCATGCTCTTCGCCGATCGCCTGCTCTCAGCGGGCACGCGCGCAGTTTGCCCCGCGGGCGACGAAAGCCGCCTGCGCCTCGCGCTGCAATCAGACCGCCGGCGCGTCGCGGTGCTGATCACCTACTCGGCGCTCGCCCCCATCTACCGGCGCCTGACCGTCGAGCTGCGGCGCCGCGAGACGCCAATCGTGCTCGTGGGGTCGCGTCGCGCGCAACGCCGCATCCCCGAGGCCTCTGCGTGCTTGCTCGTGAGCGAACGCGAGAGCCTGCAGAACCGCATCACGCAGTTCTCGAGTCACGTCGCCATCCAGTTCGCGCTCGATGCGCTGTTCGCCTGCGCCTTCGCGCGCAACTACGAGCGCGATATGGCGTTTCTCAGGCTCTCTCTCCCCTACACCACAATCAACCTGCACACCGGGCGCTAAGTCAGCGACACTGCCGCCAGGCTTGCTCCTGCCGCGGAAATCCGTACCGTTCACTGCATCGCGCAGCGACAAAGACGTCGCTCGAACGTTTCGTAGCACAGAACGAAACGGTGCTTGCGACCTCAAACGAGAAAAGAGAAACGGGGCCCGGTTTCCCGGACCCCGTATGAGACGCTCTGCAACCGCGGCGCGATCGGCCGCGGCATCAAGCGGCGAGTTCGCCTGCAGGCAGCAAGGCCTGCGCGAGACTACTTGAGGGAGACGGCGGCGCCGGCAGCCTCGAGCTTCTCCTTGGCGGCCTCGGCGTCCTCCTTCTTGACACCCTCGAGAACGGCCTTGGGAGCGCCCTCGACGACCTCCTTGGCCTCCTTGAGGCCAAGGCTGGTGAGCTCACGGACGACCTTGATGACCTGG
>CASFIQ010000144.1 GCA_949294785.1 uncultured Collinsella sp. | reverse complement strand
CCCAGCGCGCGCGGCTCGATGCCGCCCTCGCCCGCTGGGAAGCATCGCGCGTGCGCGCCGAGCTCGCCACCTGGCCCGATGTCCGCGCCGAGGCCCCCTTCTTCTCCCAGGGGGAGGCGTCGCGCGCGAGCTTCGGGAGCTTCGTCGAGGGCGCGATCGACGTGCTCGCCCGCGACCCGGCGCGTCCGGACGAGGTGCTCGTGATCGACTATAAGACCGGCGGCTCTCCCCAGGAGACGCCGTCCGCGCTCGAGGAGAAGCACCGCCTGCAAGCGGAGGTCTACGCGGACGTGCTCAAACGCGCGGGCGCGCGGCGGGTGACCCTCGTCTTCGTGCGCGTCGAGGTCGAGGACCCCGCGGCCCCCGGGGAGCCCCAGACGGTGGTCTACCGCCTCTGAGCATGCGCCCAGCGGCCCCGTGCAGCCGCCCACCGCCGTACGGCGGCGGGCATCTTGCCGCGGGGCGCCGAATGGTTACAATCCTTCACATGCTCGGCTTCGCGCGGGGCTTCCAAGGCAGACGATGCGGTCGCGCCGCGCCCTCGCCGGGCGCGCGCGACGGGTCCGATGGGGAGGTCGTAGGGGAACATGGAGCTTCAAAAGGCGCTGGACATCACCCCGGAGGAGTTCTTCGATCAGGTTGAGACCTCGGTTTTGAACGATATCGAGGAAGCTTGCGGAAAAACCGTCACGCGCGGGCAGCTCGCCGGGTTCTCCTATCGCAAGCTCGCCCAGGGGAGTCGCGCCGGCACCCCCATGAAGGTGAAGATCCGCAAGTACCGCTACCCGGAGCTCTACGAGGTCAAGTTCACCTACGATGCCGGCTCGAACACGATCACCTACCGTGTCGAGCGCACCGAGGGCGGCTGTCTGCTCACCTATTCGGAGCGCTTCGTCCTGGCGCAGCGCAACGCGGGCCTTTGGGCCTCGCTCACCCTGAAGCGCTATGAGATGCGCTCGAAGCGCCGCGCCGAGCGCACGATCGCCGCCATCTGCCGGCGCGCCCACACCTTGCGCCAGGACGGTTAGGCCGTCCCCGGAGTCCATCGACCGAACGGCTTCCATGTGAAGCCGGGTTGCCGTAAGCAGGGTGCGCGAGCGCCCGGTGGGAGCGTTGCGAGCGCCTATCTGCTTTTCTCGCGTCCGCGGCGAGCCCCAAGGGAGCGTCCGCGCGCTGCGGTAGAATCGTGAGGCATGAGAACAGATGAGGCCCGTGCCCCCGGCGCCGCCTCCTGCCGTTCGCTTCCGATGACCGCGGCAGGTTGTGCGCCGCCGCGATCGGCGCGGCCCGATAAGGAGAGACGCCCGTGGCCTTCGTCCATCTGCACAACCATTCCGAATACTCCATGCTGGACGGCGCCACGCGCGTCGACGGCATGGTCAAGCGCGCCGTCGAGCTGGGCATGCCCGCCGTGGCGCTCACCGATCACGGCTACATGTACGGCATACCCGAGCTGGGGCTGGCGTGCGACGCCGTGAACAACGCCGCCGCGGACTTCCGCCAGTGGAAGCACGATAAGCAGGCGTTTGCGGAAGGCGACTTCGGGACGGCGCCCGCGGACGACGAGGCGCGCGCTCAGTGGGAGCGCGACCGCGCCGTGTGGGACCAGACGGGCTCGCTCGACGCCGCGAAGCCCACGCCCAAGATCAAGCCGATCTTCGGGTGCGAGGTCTACTTTACCCCGGACGAGACCCTCGCACGCGACCGCAAACCCGAGCTCTACCACATGATCCTGCTCGCCAAGAACCACACCGGCTACGTGAACCTCATGCAGATCGTGTCCGAGGCGGCGGTCCAGGGCTTCTACTACAAGCCGCGCGTGACCCTCGACAACCTGCGTCGCCACGCTGAGGGCATCATCGCCACCTCCGCGTGCATCGCCGGCATCATCCCCAAGTGCATCGACCGCGGCGACGAGGCGGGCGCGCTCATGTGGGCGGAGACCTTCCGCGACACCTTCGCGCCCGGCGACTTCTACCTGGAGATCCAGGAGCACGGCATCACCACCGACGCCGGCCTCACCGACGAGCAGCTCAACCGCAAGGTCATCGAGGTGGCGCACCAGGTGGGCTGCAAGGTCATCGCCACCAACGACTTCCACTACCTCACGCGCGACGACGCGCCGGTGCAGGACATCATGATGTGCATCGGCACCAACTCGAAGGTGGACGATCCCAACCGCATCCGCATGGAGGGCTCCGAGTTCTACATGAAGACCGAGGCGGAGATGCGCGCGCTCTTCCCGTACTGCCCTGAGGCCTGCGATAACACCGTCGAGATCGCCGAGAAGTGCGACGTGCAGCTTGAGTGGGGCCAGATCATCCTGCCGCGCTACCCGCTGCTCGATCCCGGCGAGACGCACGAGAGCCAGTTCCGCCGCGAGTGCGAGGAGGGCCTCGCCAAGCGCTACGGGGCGGATTGGGAGACCAAGGTTGTGGGCGGCGTCTCCGTGAAGGAGCGCTTCGAGTTCGAGTACAAGGTCATCTGCGACAAGGGCTTCGCCGCGTACTTCCTGATCGTGGCAGAGTACGTGCGCTGGGCCAAGCAGAACGGCATCGGCGTGGGGCCGGGCCGCGGTTCCGCCGCCGGCGCCATCGTGGCCTACGCGATGGACATCACCACCTTCGACCCGCTTGAGAACGGCCTCATGTTCGAGCGGTTCCTCTCGCCCGAGCGAACCGAGATGCCCGATATCGACATGGACTTCGACGATGAGCGGCGCCTGGAGGTGGTGGACCACGTCCGCCAGCTCTACGGCTCCGAGAAGGTCACGCACGTCATCACCTACTCGACCATCAAGGCCAAGCAGGCCATCAACGACGCGGCCCGCGTGCTGGACTACCCCGTCTACAAGGGCCAGCAGCTCTCGAAGATGATCTCGAGCGATCCCAAGGTGAAGCTCCGCCAGGTGCTCGAGCGCGTCGAGGGCAAGGAGGAGAACTTCAACCCCGATTTCGCCGAGGCCTACGCCAAGGACGACGACGCGCGGCGCATCATCGACGCGGCGCTCGCGATCGAGGGCCTCACGCGCGGCGAGGGCGTCCATGCCTGCGCGGTGCTGATCTGCCGCGACCCGGTGAACGAGCACGTGCCCACGAAGCTCGATACCAAGGGCGGCGTGGAGATCACCCAGTACGAAGGCCATACCGTGGCGGACATGGGCCTGCTCAAGATGGACTTCCTGGGCCTGCGCACGCTCACGGTCATCTCCAAGGCGCGCGCGAACATCAAGGCGAACTTCGGTATCGACATCGACGTGGACGCCATCCCCTTCGACGACCCCGAGATCTTCCGCCTCATGCAGACCGGCCACACCGCCGGCGTCTTCCAGATCGAGTCCGCCGGCATGACGGCGACGATCAAGAACATGAAGCCCACCGAGTACAAGCACGTGGTCGCTCTGATCGCCCTCTACCGCCCGGGTCCTCTGGGCGCGGGCATGGTCGCGAGCTACATCAACCGCATGAACGGCAAGGAGCCCGCCGTCTCCTACGACCCGCGCCTGGACGACATCCTGGGCGAGACCTACGGCACCATGGTCTACCAGGAGCAGGTCATGAACATCTCGGTCGAGATGTGCGGCTTCTCCAAGGGCGAGTCGGACAGCCGTATCCGTAAACCCGTGGCGAAGAAGAAGATCAAGATGCTCACCGAGCAGATCTTCGGCTGGGAGGACGGCCGCGAGGAGACCATCTACGACCACTGGATGAACGGCGCGGAGCGCAACGGCTACAAGCGCGAGACCGCCCAGCGCATCTGGGACGACGTGCTCGAGTTCGCATCCTACGCGTTCAACAAGTCGCACTCGGCGGGCTATGCGATCCTGGTCATGCAGACCGCGTGGCTGAAGGCGCACTACCCCAACGAGTTCATGGCGGCCGTGCTCACCTCCTACACGGGCAAGACCGACAAGATCGTGCACTACGTCTCGGCCTGCCGCCACGACGGCATCCAGGTGCTGCCGCCCGACGTCAACGAGTCCGGCCGCGAGTTCACCGCGGTCAAGGAGGGTATCCGCTTCGGACTGGCGGGCATCCGCGGCGTGGGCGAGGGCGTGGCCGACGCCATCATCGCCGAGCGCGAGGCGGGCGGGCCCTTCAAGAACCTGCACGACTTCGTGGACCGCGTGGACTCGAGCCAGGCGAACCGCCGCGTGGTCGAGGCCCTCATCAAGGCGGGCGCCTTCGACGCGTCGGGTTACCCGCGCCGCCAGCTCATGAGCTTCGTGGACAAGGAGAACCCCGAGAACATCATCGACGCCGCCGCGAAGCGCCAGAAGGACCGCGCGAGCGGGCAGACGAGCTTCTTCGACCTGTTCGGCGACGTGGAGGGCTCCGGCTTCGAGGTCGAGATCCCCGATCCCGACGGTCAGGAGTGGGACCGCCACATGAAGCTCTCCTTCGAGCGCGAGGTGCTGGGCATCTACGTATCCGACCATCCGCTGCGCCCCTACGAGTACGCGCTCGCCAAGGCGCGCGAGTACACGCTCGCGCAGATCGATACCGGCGTCGAGGTGGCGCTGCCCGGCGGCGGCACCCAGAACCAGGCGATTCCCGAGGGCAAGCCCTACTGGTTCGCCGGCATGGTGGCCGAGGTCTCCAAGCGCGTCACCAAGAAGGGCGACCCGATGGCGATCGCGCGGCTCGAGGACATGGAGGGCGAGGCCACGATCGTGATCTTCCCCAAGGCCTACAAGGAGTGCGAGAAGTACCTCTACGGCGAGACCGACCCCGAGACCGGTGCCGTCCTCTCCGACGCGTTCATCCGCGTGCGCGGCAAGCTCGAGCGCTCCGACCGCGGCGACCAGATCATCGCGCAGGAGGTCGCGCCGCTCGAGCTCAACGAGGAGTCGAACCGCCCGAAGGTCTTCGAGGTCATGATCCCCAGCTCGCGGTTCTCCCAGGGCAACATGGCACGCCTGGCGACGCTGTTCACCACCAACCCCGGCGGCGACCGCGTGGAGCTCTTCATCGAGCAGGGGGACGGCCAGACCATGCGCGCCGAGATCCCCGCGCGCGTGAACGCCCGGTCGATCCCGCTCATCGCCGAGGCCAAGGCGATCGTGGGCAACAAGGGGCGCATCACCGTCATCTGACGCCGCGCGCGGTCGCCGGGAGCGCCTGCTTGCGGGACGGGTCTCGAGGATTTCCTTGTCATGGGGGTAACTTATCAATTATAGCCGTTTCACCCGTCCCGTCTGCACGGCAGCGGCTTTCGAGCCGTTCACCGAACAGCAACCGGGTCCGAACGGTCATGTGCGCCCGAAAAGGGATAATTGACAAGGTTGCATATTGTCAGAAAAGGCTTTTCGGAAAAGGAGCACCTATGACCGAGCCGATGATCGAATCCATCCTCATGAACCTTGGCATCGACTGCGACATGGACCGCGTCCACGTCGACTGGAGCCCCGCCAAGCTCATCGAGCATTCCATCTCGCACCATGAGGCGTACCTCACCTCGACGGGTTCGCTCTCCGTGTCGACCGGCGCCTTCACCGGCCGCAGCCCCGAGTACCGCTACATCGTGGACGCCGGCGAGGCGGACAAGAACATCAACTGGAACAGCAAGACCAACAAGCCCATCGACGAGGCCACCTACAAGCTCGTTCGCAAGAACGTCGCGCGCTACATGTCGCAGCGCCGCCACCTGTTCGTCGTCCGCGGCTACGCCGGCGCCGACCGCAAGTACGCGCGCAAGGTCATGGTCGTGTGCGAGAAGGCGCATCAGGCGCTGTTCATCCGCCAGATGCTCGTGCGCCCCACGGCCGACGAGCTCATGCAGTTCGGCCGCCCGGACATCACCGTCTACGCGGCGCCCACCTACGTGTGCGCGAGCGATCGCGACGGCCTGCAGCCCGCGGCGGTCATCCTGGACATGAACCACAAGAAGATCGTCGTCGCCGGTACCGGTTACTGCGGCGAGATCAAGAAGGCCATCTTCACGATGATGAACTACATCCTCCCCATCGAGGATGGCGTCCTGCCCATGCACTGCTCTGCCAACGTCGATCCCAAGACGGGCAAGACCGCGGTGCTCTTCGGCCTTTCCGGCACCGGTAAGACCACGCTTTCCGCCGACCCCGAGCGCCTGCTCATCGGTGACGACGAGCACGGCTGGAGCCCGCGCGGCATCTTCAACATCGAGGGCGGCTGCTACGCGAAGACCATCGACCTCACGCACGAGCGCGAGCCCGACATCTTCGACGCCATCCGCTTCGGCAGCGTGTCCGAGAACGTGAAGCTCGACCGCAAGACCCGCGCCGCGATCTACTCCGACAGCTCCATCACCGAGAACGGCCGCGCCGCCTATCCGATCGAGCATATCGACCGCGTGGTCGACTCCGGCGTGGGCCAGTCGCCGTCGGTGGTGCTCTTCCTCACCGCCGACGCCTACGGCGTCCTGCCCCCGATCTCCAAGCTCGATCGCGAGCAGGCCATGTTCCACTTCCTCACCGGCTACACCGCCAAGGTCGCCGGCACCGAGGTGGGCATCGTCGAGCCGCAGCCCACGTTCTCGGCACTCTTCGGCGAGCCGTTCATGCCGCTCGACCATATGGTCTACGCCTACCTGCTGGGCGAGAAGATCACCCGTCACAACACCCGCGTCTACCTGGTGAACACCGGTTGGACCGGCGGCCCGTACGGCGTGGGTCACCGCATCGCGCTCTCGCACACCCGCGCGCTGGTGCGCGCCGCCATGGACGGCTCGATCGACGACGCCGGCTACCGTCATGACGACGTCTTCGACGTCGACGTGCCGCGCGAGTGCCTGGGTGTCCCCACGCAGCTGCTCGACCCCCGTCAGACCTGGGACAACCCCGAGGATTACGACAAGGCGGCCGCCAAGCTCGCGGGCCTGTTCAAGGACAACTTCGACAAGCGCTACCACGGCGTGGACCTGAAGGAGCTCGCGAACCGCTCCGACGAGGCGTAAGGGCGGCGAGCGGATGGCGCCGGAACGGCTTCGCGTCGTCGACGCGCGTTTCGCGTCCGTATAAGCGGTCATGATGGTTCGGAGGCTCACATGAGGGGCCTCCGAACTTTTTTCCTTCGAACTCCATGGGGGGGATTGGATCATATGAGACGACCGGAGTCGCCCGCGCACCTGCTTGCGCGCGCCCTTCGCGTCGCGGTGCTCGCCGCGATCGCCGCTGCTGTCGCCGTGCCCGCGACCGCCGCCGCGGTGCCGGCGGCGCCCTGGTCGCAGGCGCATGCGCAGGCCGACGGCAGCGAGGTGACCTATTACCTGCACGGCGACGAGCGCTTCTCGTACCGTACCGACGCGGACGGCGCGCTGCTGCAGCGCGATCCGGTGACGGGAGATCTCTGTTACGTGATGCGCTCGGCAGACGGATCGCTCATGCTCGGCGAGCCTGCTTCCGATGCGCCCGGCCCATCCGGCCGCGCCGCGTCAGCGGGTTCGGCCCTCGCCGATGCGGGCGACCTTGCCGATGAGGCGGCTCGCACGGCCTATGCCGCCCTCGCGAACGAGGGTCCGGGCGTCGACATTCATATGGACGCGCCGCTCGTCACCCTGAACGGGCGGGCGACGTTCTCATTCAGCGATTCGCTTGAGACCCTCACGCCTCCCAAAGACGGCATTCCGCTGCTCAACATCGTCATCGGGTTCACCGGTGGGGCGGAGGGCGAGTCCGGCGAAGAGCCGTACCGCGATGACATCGACTGGCACCAGCGGATCTTCGAGGACGAATATTCCGTCGCCCGCTACTGGAGCGACGCTTCGACCGGGCGCTTCACCTTCACGCCCGCACAGGAGCAGAGCGCGTACGGCGTGAACGGCACCACCAACACGGCCGATGCGCCGAACGACGGCATCGTCCACATCACCCTCGAGGAGCCGCATGAGAACTGGAGCGGCGTCGATACCGAGGATGTCTTCATCGATTTCGTCAGGATGACCGATCGCGCGCTCAAGAAGGTGCAGGATGCGGGCCTGATCGACCTCCCCTCGTTCGATGCAAACGGCGATGGGAGGCTCGAGAACAACGAGTTCGCGATCAACTTCATCGTCGCGGGAGGCGAGTCGGCGGCAGGCGAGAACCACGCCCACAACCTATGGGCGCATGCGGGCTCGTTCACCGATGCCGAGCTGACCGAGCTTAAGGTCTTCAACGTGGACGGGGTGACCCTGCCGCGCTACGTCGCGATGGCCGAGCAGCAGTTCTACGCGGATCCCGAGGCGCCCGGCGGCATCCTCGCGGTTCCGGCCACCTCCAACACACTCACCCACGAGCTCGGCCACTACCTGGGCCTGCCGGACCTCTACGACACCGCTTACGGGGAGGGCAACGCGTGGAGCGACTATGAAGTGTACGGGTTGTCGCTCATGGACTATGGGGCGTGGGGCGCCGACCATTCCGATGCGGAGGGCTATGGGCCCGACGAGATCACCAGCATCCCCACCCGGCTCGACCCGGTCTGCAGCTGGCTTCTGGGATTCAGCGCGCCGATCGAGATCACGGTCGAAGGCGTATTCGAGGCTCCCTCCGGCATCGTGGACGGGTCCTATCGGTTCTTCGCGGTGCCGGTCGAAGGCGCGGACGACGAGTTCTTCCTGATCGAGAACCGCGTCCCCGAGGGC
Source organism: uncultured Collinsella sp. (assembly GCA_949294785.1). GTDB lineage: Bacteria > Actinomycetota > Coriobacteriia > Coriobacteriales > Coriobacteriaceae > Coprousia. The sequence continues at coordinate 4,758 of CASFIQ010000144.1, read as the reverse complement.
TTCGACGAGGGGCTCAAGGGAATTTACTACGTCGAGGGCGAGAACGGCCGGAACGATTTTGCGGGCGGCGTCGTGGTCTGGCACTTCGACGCCGGCGTGTGGGAGAGCAACACCGCCATGAACTCGGTCAACAACACTGACCATCGACCCGCCCTCATGCCCGTCTATCCCGAGTGCGCGGGAAGCGACGGCTCGACTCAGGTGGATTTGGCGCATCCGTTCCGCACCAAGGACTACCTGGACGACCTTGGGGACGGTTTTTGGTCGGACGTCCTGTTGCGCTACGGCACCGAGGACCCTGACGACCCGGCGGCGCGCACGCCGTCGGGTGTCGGCGTCACGGCGACGGGTGCGGCATCCTCGGTCGCGTCATTCAAGGTGACGGTCGCCGACCTTGCTTTTACGAGCGCATCTCCGACGATCCTCTTTACCAACGACGTCCACGGCGCGGGGCTCGACCCAGATGCCGAGGGGCTCACCTATGCGAGCGTCGCCGCACTCAGGAACGATGCCGCCGCCGTGGCGGGAGAGGCCAACGTGCTCGTGGTGGATGCGGGCGACGCGGTGCAGGGCGATGCGCTGGCCACGCTCTCGGAAGGCTCGATTCCCGTGGCCGCCATGGGGTCTGCCGGGTACGACCTGGCGGTACCGGGCAACCACGAGTTCGATTACGGGCGCGATCGCTTCCTGGAGCTCGTGGACGATGCCGCGGGCGAGGGGATCGCGTATCTCGCGGCGAATATAGACGACCGTACGAAGCCCGCCTCCGACAACCCCTTCCAGAATCTGCTGGTGCAGCCGGGAGCCGGTGTCGTCAGGGTGAACGATAGGGGAGCGATTCGAGACATCGGCATCGTCGGTATCACCACGCCCGAGACGCTCACCAAGTCGCGCCCGTCGAACTTCACGGATGCGGACGGCAACCGCATCGTGGGCTTCTGCGAGGATGCGACGGGCGAGGCGCTCTACGCGCGCGTGCAGGCGGCTGTCGACGCCCTGAAGGATCAGGGGTGCGACTACGTGATTGCGATCGGGCATCTGGGAAACCGCGGCGTGGAGGAGCGCTGGTCGAGCAAGGCCGTCATCGCCCACACGACGGGTATCGACGTCCTAATCGACGGTCATTCGCACGAGCAGGTAAGCGAGCGGATCGAAAGCGCCGACGGTCAAGAGGTGCTCCTGGTGCAGACGGGCACCAAGCTTGCGAGCATCGGCCGGCTCACCTTCGATAACGGCGCGTTCACGGCTGACTTCGTGACCGCGGACACCTATGCGAAGAAGGATGCGCAGACGACCGCGGTGCTTGCCGAGCTGAACGAGCGATACGGCGACATCCTTGCTCAGGAGGTCGCCATCAGCCAGGTTGACATGTCCTGGGAGGACGCGAGCGGGCTTCGTCTGGCAACCGTGGGCGAAACCAATCTGGGCGATCTGGTGGCCGACGCCTACCGCGCGGCTATGGGGGCCGATATCGGCCTCACGAACGCCGGCGGCCTGCGCGCGCCGATTGCGGCGGGTCCCGTCACCTACGGCGACGTGCTCTCGGTTCAGCCCTATGGCAACGAGATTGTGATGGTCGAGGCGACGGGTCGGCAGATCCTGGATGCGCTCGAGATGGGCGCACGCAGCTACCCCGAGGGCAACAACGCCCTCTTGCAGGTGTCGGGGCTCGCCTACGCGATCGACCCGAGCATCCCCCCAAGCGTGGTCACGGATGCCGCGGGGAACTTCGTCCGCGTCGACGGCGAGCGCCGCGTCCACAGTGTGATGGTGGGCGGCGCGCCAATCGATCCGCAGGCTACCTATACGGTGGCGTCGCACAACTTCCTGCTGCTCGAGGGCGGCGACGGCATGACGATGTTCAAGGGCTGCCCGGTCCTCGTCAGCGAGGGCGCCATCGACGTCCAGGTGCTTATGGACTACATCCAAGACTCGCTGGGCGGCGTGATTGGTGGGCGCTACGCGAACCCGGCGGGCGAGGGGCGCATCGTCGAGGCGAAGGCGCCTGCTTCTTCGGGAGGGACTTCGGGCGGATCTGCGGGTTCTGGCGGCGACCACACGGGCGGCCTCCCGCGCGATACCGAGAACCTCGCCGCCACGGGGGACCGCGCGGCGGCGCTCGCGGGTTTCGCAGTTGTGGCGGGTGCCGTGTCGCTCGCGGCGGGATCTGCGGTGAGGCGCCGTGCCTCCTGACCGAGGCGGCGCATCTCAATCGGGATGGGGCAGCTTCTTAAAATCGCTGAAAAGGTGCGTCGGACGAGGGTCCGGCGCGCCTTGCTTTCTATCATGAGGGTGGCAGATGGACGGAATTCACACGGGCGTGCGCCTCACGGGCGGGGTGCGGGCCCGCTGCGAACCGATGGCGAAGGAGGGGACGGATATGGCACGCGTGCTGATCTGCGATGACGAGATCGATGTGGCCGAGATCGTGGCCGAGCTCCTGCGGCGCGAGGGGATCGATGCCATGACCTGCGCCAGCGGGCGCGATGCGCTCGCCGCCATATCGACGGGCGCGTTCGACATGGTGGTGCTCGACATCATGATGCCCGGCATGGACGGTTACGAGGTCTGCCGGCGCATCCGGGAGGATCGCGATCTGCCGGTCATCTTCCTTTCCGCGAAGGACGGCGACCTCGCCCAGGTGCTGGGTTTCAAGGTGGGCGCGGACGACTATGTGACCAAGCCCTTCAAGCCGCGCTCGCTCGTGGCGCGCATCAAGATGCATCTGGAGCGTCGCGGTGCGGGGAGCGGGTCCTCGCGCGGTCATGTGCTGCGTTCCGATGGGATCGAGCTCGACCCGTCGGCGCGCCGGGCGACGCTGCACGACGTCCCGCTCGCGCTCACCAAGACCGAGTTCGACCTCCTGCACGCCCTCATGGCGGCGGGCGGCGATGTAGTGGACGCGCGAACGCTCTACCGACGCGTGTGGCACGGGGAGCCCAACGCGCAGTCGCGCAACTCGGTCATGGTCTATATCCGCCATGTGCGGCGCAAGCTCGCCCAGATCGAGCCCGACCGCGTGTTCATCGACACGGTGTGGGGCGTGGGGTACCGCATGGCGGGCGCGGACGTTGCGGGACGCGCTGAAGAGGCGATGGAGGACGGAGACGGGGAGGGAGGTCGCGATGAGCGCTGAGACGCTGATGCAACGGTTCGGATCGGATGGGGGCCGGGCGCGCCGTGTGCGCTACCACCTCTCGCCGCGCGGACGCGACCTGCTGATGCGGGCATGCCTGCGCACGGTGGCGCTTCTGGCGGCCTATGCCGCGGCGCTCTTTCTCGTGGGCTACCTGCTGTTGCCGTTCGGCGACGTCGGCAGCCGCCTCAACGAGGCGCTGCTGCGCCTGACCGCGTCGGAGCAGCAGGTGGACGACGACGTCATGGGACCCGAGCAGCGCCGGCAGGTTGAGCAGGCGACCTACGAGGTGAAGGCCGATATCATCAGGAACTATCTGGACGAGTGCGTGCGGGGCACGTACGAGCCGAAGACGGACGCGATGCGCACGCTTCGGGACGAGGTGCTCGCCGTGATGCGGAGCCGTCCGGCGCAGGGCTCCGCCGACATCGAGGCGGGCGCTGCGGATGCCGATGAGGCTTCGGCGATCGATGACGACGCCGTCGCGAATGCGATCTGGACGGTCGCGGGCAAGCTATCCCAAGACGAGGGGCTGGTGGACGAGCTCTACCCCGAGGCGCGCGATGCCATGGGGGCGGACTTCTCGCAGCTGACGCTCTACGGGTGGACGAGCGCCGACGACCCGGGCATCCAGTACTCCGTTTACGGCGACGGCCGGGTGGTGAGCCAGGATTTCCGGCTCTACCAGGTTGCGACGGGATCGATGCAGGCGCTTGCCGTACTGGTCGTGGTGGGCGGAGGCGTCGCGGTGCTGCTGCTCTCCCTGCGCGGGTCGGTCGCGCGCTACGACGCGCTCTATCAGATGGCCAGCGGCCTTCTGGACGCCGATGCGGAGCCGCCTGAGGTTCCCCGCGCCTATGCGGAGGACCGGGCGCTGCTGCTCGAGCTGCGCGATCGCCAGCGCGAGCGCGAGCGCGCCGCGACCGCGGCCGAGACCAGGAAGAACGAGCTCGTCGCCTATCTCGCGCACGACATCAAGACACCGCTCACCTCGGTCACGGGATACCTGGCCCTGCTGGACGAGGCGCCCGATATGCCCGCCGAGCAGCGCGGTCGCTACATGTCGGCGGCGCTCGCCAAGGCCTACCGCCTCGATGCGATGCTCGACGAGTTCTTCGACATCACGCGCTTCAATATCGGCGAGCTCGAGGTGGAGCGGACCCATATGGACCTCGCCACCTTCTGCGAGCAGGTGGCCGACGAGTTCGGCGGGCAGGCGGCGGCACGGGGCGTGTCGATCGAGGTGGAGGCGCCCGAAGGCTGCTCGGTCGCGGCGGATCCCGAGAAGCTTGCGCGCGCGGTGGACAACGTCATGAGAAACGCGCTGGCCTATGCGGAGCGGGGGAGCACGGTACGGCTCGCCGCGCATGTCGAGAACGCGCCGCACGACCTCATCATCGCCATCAGCAATCAGGGTCGCGAGATCGCGCCGGGGCACCTTGAGCGCATCTTCGAGAAGTTCTACCGCGAGGACGGGGCGCGTCCGTCCGGGCAGGGCGGCGCGGGGCTGGGGCTCGCGATCGCCCGCGAGATCGCCCGCGCCCACGGCGGCGACATCACGGCGGAAAGCGCCGCGGGCGTCACCACGTTCACGTTGCGCATCCCGCAGTAGCGGCAAACGG
>CASFIQ010000143.1 GCA_949294785.1 uncultured Collinsella sp. | reverse complement strand
CCACGCGCATGAAGGCCGTGGGCGAGATCATGGCGATCGGCCGCACCTTCGAGGAGGCCTTCGGCAAGGCCATGCGCTCGCTCGAAGACGGTCACCTGGGGCTGTTCGCGGGCGGGTCGGAGCATGCGGACGAGCTTCTGGACGATGAGCTCGAGCGCCTCGTCGCCGAGCCCGCCGACGGGCGCGTGTTCTACCTGGCCGAGGCGTTGCGCCGCGGCTGGGCCCGCGAGTGCATCCACGCGCTGACGGGTATCGACCCCTGGTTCATCGCCCGCATCGCCGACATGGTCGCCATCGCGGAGTCCGTCCGCGGCATGCGCGTGGAGGATATCGACGCCGACGCCATGCGCCTGCTCAAGCAGTACGGCATCTCCGATGCCGAGATCGCCCGGCTCACCGGGAGCGACGAGCGGTTCGTCCGCGCGTTCCGCAAGGGCCTGGGCGTGGTGCCCTGCATGAAGACGGTCGACACGTGCGCCGCCGAGTTCGCCTCCGCCACCGAGTACCACTACAAGACCTATGAGGCGCTGGGCCGCCCGCGCCCCTTCGCGAAGAAGCGCGTCGCCGCGAACGAGGTCACGCCCACGCACAAGAAGAAGGCCATGATCTTGGGCGCCGGCCCCAACCGCATCGGCCAGGGCATCGAGTTCGACTACTGCTGCGTGCACGCGAGCTATGCGCTGGCGAGCCGCGGGTACGAGACGATCATGGTCAATTGCAACCCCGAGACCGTCTCCACCGACTACGATACCTCGGACCGCCTCTACTTCGAGCCCCTCACCTACGAGGACGTCATGGACATCGTGGACGTGGAGCGCCCGGACGGCGTGGTGGTGACGCTCGGCGGCCAGACCCCCTTGAAGCTCGCCCGTGCCCTCGAGGACGCTGGTGTCGAGATCATGGGCACCAAGCCCCGTGCCATCGACCTCGCCGAGGACCGCGAGCGCTTCAGCTCGCTTCTGGATCGCATGAAGATCATGTACCCGCCGGCTGGCGAGGCGCGCAGCTTCGAGGAGGCCGAGCAGGTGGCCAACCAGATCGGGTTCCCGCTTCTGGTCCGTCCCAGCTACGTGCTGGGCGGTCGCGGCATGATGATCGCCTACGATGCGCCGCACCTGCGCGAGTACATGGCCGAGGCCACGCAGATCAGCCCCGATTACCCGGTGTACCTGGACCGCTTCCTGGAGGGTGCCATCGAGTGCGACGTCGATGCGCTCTCGGATGGCGAGGAGGTCTACATCGGCGGCATCTTGGAGCATATCGAGGAGGCCGGCATCCACTCCGGCGACTCCGCGACGTGCATCCCGCCGTTCAGCTTCTCCGACTCGCTCATCGCGAAGCTGCGCGACACCACGAGGCGCATCGCGCTCGAGCTGGGGGTTCGCGGCCTGGTGAACGTCCAGTACGCCATCCAGGGCGAGACCGTCTACGTGATCGAGGCGAACCCGCGTGCGAGCCGCACGGTGCCCTTCATCTCGAAGGCGACGGGCGTGCCGCTTGCCAAGTGCGCCGCCTGCATCATGGCGGGCGAGTCCATTGCCGACCTGCATCTGCCGGCGGACGATCGCGAGCTCGACTGGTTCTGCATGAAGGAAGCCGTCATGCCGTGGGGCCGCTTCCCCGGGGCCGACGTGGTGCTGGGGCCGGAGATGAAGTCCACGGGCGAGGTCATGGGCATCGCCAAGAGCTACCCCGAGGCGTACGCCAAGACGCAGCTCGCCATCGACTACAAGCTGCCGGCGCCCGAGGCGGGCAAGGTCTTCATCTCGGTGAACGATCGCGACAAGCGCCACATCCTGCCCATCGCGCGCACCCTGCGCTACCTGGGCTTCGATATCTGCTCCACCGAGGGCACCGCGAAGGTGCTGCGCGGCGGAAACGTGAAGTGCGAGGTGGTGAACAAGTTCTCCGACGGGCATCCGCATATCGGAGACATGATCGCGAACGGCGAGATCTCGTTCATCATCAACACGCCCTACGGCCAGGGCGCCCGCGGCGACGGTTATATGGTCCGCACCGAGGCGGTGCGCCGCGGCGTGACCTGCGCGACGTCGCTTTCCGGCGCGAGCGCGTTCGTGGCGGCGATCGAGGCCGTCAAAGCCGCGCACGAGGCGGAGACCCACGGCGCCGACGCCCACGGGGTGGGCGCCGCCGACCCGTTCACCGCCTACGCGGGGATGGACGTCATCGCGCTGCAGGACCTGCCGCAGTACGAGGTGTAGCGCCACATTGGCCAGGGGATACCTCGGCAGATCTTCATCGGATAACATCTCGAGATGATGACCGGGCCTGACGTTTTCAAGCGTCGGGCCCGTCTCATGTTCATCGGTTCAGAAGAACCGACAGAAATCGGATTCATGCACGAGGAGGATGACGAGTTTCAGTGCCTGGGTGTCGACGGGTGCGAGTTTGTGGTGAGCTGCAACGAGGATGGTGCCGCGCACATCGAATACGAGTTTGATGACGGCGCGCTGCCCAGCGCGGACCTTGCGGCCGACGGCACGGCGTGACGGCAGGCAGTGCGCATTGTTCGAATGCGTGTGCCTCGTGCCGGCCCGCCAAATGAGAACAGTCCAACTCGCCAAGCGAAAATGGTCCAACTCCCTAAACAAAAACAGTCCAACTCACTAAATGAAAACAGTCCAACTCTCCAAACAAAAACGGTCCAACTCCCAAATTATGTTATGATTTGCCTGATAACAATGGGTTGATGAGGACCGATATGAGAAAGATAAACAGGCAGGTCTCTCCTAAAGAAGACTATATTCCACGACTTATCGACGATGCTCTGGAACGCGCCCTCAAGACATCGGGGGCGGTGCAGATCAAAGGGCCGAAATGGTGCGGAAAAACCGCCACAGCCGAGCGCTATGCTGCGAGCCGGGTGTATATGCAGGACCCGGATCAGGCCCCGTCGCTTCTCGCGCTGGCAGAGATCAAGCCGTCTGCAATCTTGGAGGGTCCTACCCCGCGGCTGATTGACGAGTGGCAGGAGGCACCTCAGCTTTGGGATGCGGTGCGCTATTCTGTCGACCGTACCCACGGGCGCGGGCTTTATATCCTTACAGGCTCTGCGACACCGAAGCGAAAGCCGCGCCATTCGGGCGTTGGACGTATTGCGCCCCTGCAAATGCGAACTATGTCGCTGTTTGAGAGCGGAGAGTCCTCCGGGGCCGTTTCCCTTTCCTCCTTGTTTGATGGCGAGTCGGATGTCGCGTCGATGGCGAATTTCGATATCGATGACTACGCCTTCGCGCTCTGCCGCGGAGGGTGGCCCGAGGCAGTGCTCGATTCAAATGAGGAGACCGCGTTGATGCAGGCGGTTTTGTATATCGACGAGTGGATCTCATCGAGTATCGAGGACATGGACGGCGTGCGCCGCAATCCCACGTGGATGAGGTCGATCATGCGGTCCTACGCTCGCAACATATCCTCTGAGGCGCCGCTCACCACCATCGCGACGGACATGCAGGGCGAGCCCCCCTCGGACGCGACAGTCGCCGACTATGTTGATGCGCTTGCCCGTGCGTGCATCACCGAGGATCTTGAGGCGTGGAATCCGCGGTTGCGCTCAAAGACCGCAGTGCGTACCAGCCCAACCAGGCACTTCACAGATCCTGCGCTTGCTGCGGCATTGCTGGGCGCCACTCCGCAAAAGCTGCGGCAGGATTTTGCCACGTTTGGCCTCCTGTTCGAGTCACTGTGCGTTCGCGATCTGCGCGTGTATCTCGAGTCTAAGCGCGGGAAGGTTTTTCACTACCGCGACAAGACGGGGCTTGAGGCAGACGCGGTGGTCACGCTGCCCGACGGTCGCTGGGCACCCGTTGAGGTGAAGATGGGGCATCGCGGCATCGAAGAGGGCGCGAAGCACCTCTTGAAGCTTGCAGATCGCGTGGACAGTGCGCATGAGGGGAAGCCGTCGTTTTTGATGGTGCTCACCGCAACGGAGGCAGCCTACCGCCGCGAGGACGGCGTGCTGGTGGTGCCGCTTGCCTGCCTCGCCCCGTAGGGCCCATCGCGTTGGGCGATTCGCTCGACGGGACGGCTGCGCCACAGGCCGTTTCCCATATCGAGAGGTTGGGCGCACCTCGAGCGTATCGATTGAGCGAATATGCAGCTGTGGCTGCGGCGGTACGGGGCAACGGCGGCCCCATGCTGCCCCAAAGCTCTCGGATTCCGGGATTCCTTGCGGGGTCGCGGGGCGCTGCGCTTGGGCGTCCGCCCATGCGGCTAGAATAAGGACATCTATGTAGGACCCGGATCGCGCAGGCGGACGCCTCGGGCGTCGCGCGACCGCGGCGAGCGGGCACGGCGTCGCCGCGCCCCGTGAAAGGAACGTCATGGCGCACGATATCAAGATGTGGCGATGCGGCAAGTACCAGCTGGCGCTCGACCGCCCGCGTATCATGGGCGTGCTCAACGTCACCCCCGACTCCTTCAGCGACGGGGGAGAGACCTTCGACGCGGCGGCGGCCGTCGCCCGGGGCAAGGAGCTGCTCGATGCCGGCGCCGACATCATCGACGTCGGTGGCGAGTCCACGCGTCCGGGTTTCAAGCCGGTGAGTCCCGACGAGGAGGCCAAGCGCGTGCTGCCCGTGGTGCGCGAGCTTGCGAAGGCGGGGGCCATCGTGTCGATCGACACGCGCCATGTCGACGTCGCCAAGGCGGCGGTGCGGGTGGGCGCCTCGATCGTGAACGACGTCACGGGATTCACCGACCCCAAGATGCTCGAGTTCGTGGCGTCGAGCAACTGCGGCGTCATCGTGGTGCACACCGGCGAGCCCACCGAGTCGGTGCGCACGCACACCGCCGTGCAGCTCGATACCTCCGCCGCGGCATTCGTCGCCGTGCGCGCCCGCGAGGCCGCCGAGGAGGCAGCCGCCCCCAAGCGGTCCCGCCGCCGCCCCAAGCTGG
>CASFIQ010000142.1 GCA_949294785.1 uncultured Collinsella sp. | reverse complement strand
CGCCTGCGCCGCGCGCGAACACGGCGCGGAAGCGCGCCACGTGGAAATCCGCATGATCGATCGAGGCGATGCGAGAGAGGTCTTTTTCGGTGAGGAGCGGCTGCGGCAGTCGCACGAGGCGGCAGGTGGCGCGGGAATCCTCGAGCAGGTTGCCGTGGTTTCCCAGGTAGAGAACGGTCGAGGTGACGAAGCACTCGCGCAACGCGTCGATGGGAGGGTTGGTCACCTGGGCGAAGAGCTGATAGAAGTAATCGAAGAACGAGCGCGTCTTGGTGGAGAGGCATGCGAGCGGCGCATCGATGCCCATGGACGCCAACGGAGTCGCGCCCGTCAGCGCCATGGGGCGGATGACCTCCTCCACGTCATCGAAGTGGTGGCCGAGTTTCGCGGCGGCAACCACTCCCGCGACATCTGCATCCTCGTGAGGCGTCGGCGCATTCCCTGGTTCGAGATCGGCGAGGTCGATCGTCTCCTCGGCGATCCAGTCGCGGTAGGGCTTCTCCTTGGCGAAGCGGCGCCGGAGTTCGTCGTTGTAGACAACGCGCCCCTGGGCAAAATCCACCTCGAGCATCTCTCCGGGGCCGAGGCAGCCCGCGGCGAGGATGTTCTCGGGACCCACGTCGATGGTGCCCACCTCGCTGGAGAGCAGGAAGCGGTCATCGCGCGTCACGTAGTAGCGCGCGGGGCGAAGCCCGTTGCGATCGAGCGCGGCGCCGAGTCTTTGTCCATCGGTGAAGGCGATGGCGGCCGGTCCGTCCCAGGGCTCCATGAGCATGGACTGGTAGGCATCATAGGCCCGGCGTTCTTCGGTGAGGGTGTCGTTTTTGTCCCACGGTTCGGGCAGAAGCATCGTTACGGCGCGCGAGAGGGGGCGCCCGTTCATGACAAGGAACTCGAGCACGTTGTCGAGAATCGCCGAATCGGACCCCTCGCGATTGATGATGGGAAGCACCTGTTCGAGGTCGCGTCCGAGCACCGGCGAGTAGAGATTCGGCTCGCGGGCGCGAATCCAGTTGACGTTACCCTTGAGCGTGTTGATCTCGCCGTTATGGATGATGAGGCGGTTGGGGTGGGCGCGCTCCCAGCTGGGGGTGGTGTTGGTGGAGTAGCGCGAGTGCACGAGCGCCACCGCGGTCTTCACCGCGGCATCGTTGAGGTCGCAGAAGAAGCTGCGCATCTGGGTGGCGACGAGCATGCCCTTGTAGACGATGGTTCTGCTCGACATGCTGCAGATGTAGAAGATCTTGCCGGTGAGGGCGTGCGCCGCCTCGCCGCGCTTCTCGATGATGCGCCGGCAGACATAGAGCTTGCGCTCGAAGGCATCGCCTTGCGCGACGTTCTCGGGGCGTCCCAGAAACGCCTGCAGGATGGTGGGCATGCAGGCGCGGGCGGTCTCGCCGATATCGTGCTGGTCCACGGGAACCTCGCGCCAGAAGAGGACGGGCACGCCCGCTTCGGCACAGCCCTCTTCGAAGATGCTGCGGGCATCCGCGACGCCCCGTTCGTCCTGTGGGAAGAAGACCATCGCCACGCCGTAATCGCCCGCTTCGGGTAGAAGATGGCCGCACTTCTGAGCCTCCTTGCGGAAGAAGTGGTGCGGTAGCTGGAAGAGCACGCCCGCACCGTCGCCGGTGTTCTTCTCGAGTCCCGTGCCGCCGCGGTGCTCGAGGTTCACGAGCACCGAGAGCGCATCGTCGAGTATCTGGTGGGACTTGACGCCGTTGATGCTGGCAAGCGCGCCGATGCCGCATGCATCGTGCTCGAACTCGGGTCGGTAGAGGCTCGACGGCGTTTGCGCCGTACAGGCGGGATCGCTCGGGGCGAGGTAGGGCATGGCGTCCCCTCTCTTGTATCGCTGACGCGGGGCGTCTTTGCCGTGCGGCAGAGGGCCCCTATGGTTTCTGGGCGGCATGGTAGAAGGGGGCGCGGCGGCGCGTGTTTCCCGTCGGTTTCGAAACAGGGGGGCAACCGCGCCGTAACGCATCTCGAACGAGCCGGAAACGCAACGCCAACATAACGGACGCGATCTATGATGGATGGGAGACGCGATGCGAAGGGGGAGCCATGGGGTCGGTCTTTGCGGACATGACGGCGGAAGAGGCCTTGCGTAGGCACCGGCGCGCCGTGCTATCCCTCAGGGTGCAGCACATCCTCATGGTGCTCGTTTTCGGCGCCATGGCGCTCATCAGCATCAAGGGCGGAGCGGTCTGGCTCTACGCGTTGGGGCTCGCGGGGATCATCGCGACGTTCCTGCTCTTCTTCTACCGCCTCGCGCGTGTTCAGGCGCAGTTCCAGGACATCCTCTGGCAGGATGCGGACGTGGCCAAGTACCGCGCGGCGCTTGAGGGCTACCTCGGGCAGACGAATCGGCGCTCCACGCAGAACATGCTCAAACTCGAACTCGCCTTCTGTGACTATTTCGATGGGCTTGATGATGCCGCGCTCGCGCGCCTTTCCCAGGTGACGTTCAAGGGAAGGCGCAGCGCCCAGCTTTTGCGCGTGCTCGACCTTCAGGCGCTTCTCTACGATGCGTGTGGTGACCTGGTGCGACGTGACGAGGCCCTTGGCGCTATCCGCAAGATGGCTGCCCGCTACCGCGCCGGCTCCAAGATGGCGCGGGCGACGGGCGACTTGGTGCGCGACCTCGAGCTTCGGTTCATGCCTCCGGCGCAGTGGGACGAAGCGGACGCGCGTTTCATGCGCGAGCAGGCCGACACGGCACCGAAACACGTGAACCGTGTCGCCGCGCGCCTGCGCCTTGACGCCTACGACCTCGCCCGAGGTCGCGCCGAAGAGGCCGTTCGCGATCTGACCGCGCTGGGCGCGGAACCGAACGTCCCGAGGTACGAGGCCCTGCGCATGCGATTGCTGCGCAAGGCCGAGCAGCGGGCAAGTGTCGGCTGAGGTCCCATGGCGTTAGACGCGAGCGACGACTCCGCTCCTTCACACGCACTGAAGAAATCTAAGTGTCGAATCATAAGATTTTTTGCAGCAGCGTTGTATAAATCCTGAATGATGGGTACTATTCCAACCGTACGTAACAGTTTGGATGCCCGGGACGCGAGCGCGTTCGGGCAACCAGCGAAGGAGGAATCACCCATGAGTCTCAAGCCGCTTGGAGATCGCGTTCTCGTCAAGCCCGATGCAGCCGAGCAGAAGACCGCGTCCGGCCTCTACATCGCCAGCAACGCGCAGGAGAAGCCGCAGCGCGGCGAGGTCGTCGCCGTGGGCGCCGGCAAGCTCAACGATGCCGGCGAGCGCCTGCCCATGGACGTGAAGGTGGGCGACCACGTGATCTACGGCAAGTTCGGTGGCAACGAGGTCAAGGTCGACGGCGAGGACTACCTGCTGCTCCGCGCCGACGACATCTACGCCGTCATCGAGTAGCCCGCCCGCACCGATTGGTACCAAGCGCGGCTGCCGGCACGGTCCGGCGCGCCGCGAAACGAAGCACATCGTCTGATGGAGGAACACAACAATGGCTAAGGACATCACTTTCGATACCACGGCGCGCGCCAAGCTCGCCCGTGGCGTGAACAAGCTCGCCGACGCGGTTACCGTCACCATGGGCCCCAAGGGCCGTTACGTGGCGCTCGAGCGCTCCTACGGCGCCCCGACGATCACTAACGACGGCGTCTCGGTCGCCAAGGAGGTCGAGCTCGAGGACAAGATCGAGAACATGGGCGCCCAGCTGGTGAAGGAGGTCGCCACCAAGACCAACGACACCGTCGGTGACGGTACCACCACCGCGACCCTGCTCGCCCAGGTCATCGTCAACGACGGCCTCAAGAACGTCGCCGCCGGCGCCAACCCGCTGGCCATCCGCCGCGGCATCGACAAGGCCGTGCGCGCCGCCGTCGCTTCCATGAAGGAGCAGGCGCAGCCCGTCGAGACCAAGGAGCAGATCGCATCGGTCGGCACCATCTCCGCCGGCGACCCGAATGTCGGCGCCAAGATCTCGGACGCCATGGACGTCGTGGGCAAGGACGGCGTCATCACCGTCGAGGACGGCCAGACCTTCGATATCGAGATCGACACCGTCGAGGGCATGCAGTTCGACAAGGGTTACGTCTCCGCGTACTTCGTCACCGACAACGATCGCATGGAGTGCACCCTCAAGGACCCCTACATCCTGATCACCGATCAGAAGATCTCCAACGTCCAGGACATCATGCCCGTGCTCGAGGCCGTCTCCCGCGCCGGCAAGAGCCTGCTCATCATCGCCGAGGACATCGAGGGCGAGGCCCTGCCGACCCTCGTGCTCAACAAGATCCGCGGCGCCCTCAACGTCTGCGCCGTCAAGGCCCCCGGCTACGGTGACCGTCGCAAGCGCATGCTCGAGGACATCGCCATCCTGACCGGCGGCCAGGCCGCGCTCGACGAGCTCGGCATCAAGATCGCCGACATCACCGCCGAGATGCTCGGCACCGCCAAGACCGTGACCATCTCCAAGGACAACACCACCATCGTCGGTGGCGCCGGTTCCAAGGATGCCATCGAGGCCCGCGTCGCGCAGATCAAGGGCGAGCTCGAGCACACCGACTCCGACTTCGACCGCGAGAAGCTCCAGGAGCGCCTGGCCAAGCTTTCCGGCGGCGTCGCCGTCATCAAGGTCGGTGCCGCGACTGAGACCGAGCTCAAGGAGATCAAGCATCGCGTCGAGGATGCCCTGCAGGCGACCCGCGCCGCGGTCGAGGAGGGCATCGTCGCCGGCGGCGGCGTCGCGTTCATGGACGCGCTGCCCGCGCTCGACGGCATCGAGGTCGAGGACCCCGAGGAGCAGATCGGCGTCGACATCGTCAAGAAGGCGCTGACCGCGCCGGTCGCGACCATCGCCAAGAACGCCGGCTACGAGGGCGCCGTCGTCGTGGACAAGGTCTCGAACCTGCCCGCGGGCGAGGGCCTGAACTCCGCCAACGGCGAGTGGGGCGACATGATCAAGATGGGCGTGCTCGACCCGGTCAAGGTCACCCGCACCACGCTGCAGAACGCGGCCTCCGTGGCCTCGCTCATCCTCATCACCGAGGCGACCGTCACCGATGTGCCGAAGAACACACAGCTCGAGGATGCCATCGCCGCGGCTACCGCCAACGCGCAGGGTGGCGGCATGTACTAAGCCGTAACGGCTGCTGAAACTGTTTCGGAGGCCCCCGAGGGGTTCCCGGCAAACGTCCTCGCCGCGTAAGGCGGCTGCGGATCGTTTGCCGGAAAGCCCCTCGGGGGCCTTTCTGCGTATCCGTGCGTTTCGTGTCGGCGCCATGCGCCTTGCCGTACAATGAATAAGTTGCCTCTTTTGCAAGTTTCCGCTTGGGCGAACGCGTCCTCAGAGGAGAAAGACGGGCCCTATGGCACAGCAGCATGACCTGTTCGACGACATCATCGATATCAGCAAGGGCCTTTCGGGCATCACCGACCCCTTCGCCGGGCTGACCGACGCCTTCCTGGGCAACCCCGCGCCCGAGGAGCCCCAATGGAACCCGGCTGACTACCGGGAGCGTCCGCGCGTCAACGTGCTGCCCTGCCTCGCGTGCAAGTCGGACAAGAGCACCTGCCGCAAGTGCGAGGAGGTCTGCTACGTCAACGCGATCGAGGTCGCGGACGGCGAGGTCGAGATCTTGGACAAATGCCGCAAGTGTGGCCTGTGCGTGCCGGTGTGCCCCACCGAGGCGATCGTATCGCCGCGGATCGCGCCCAAGAAGCTCTACGACGCCATCGCCGCCGCGGCGGCATCCCATACCACCGCCTATGTGACCTGCACGCGCGCCTTGAACCGCATGCCGCGCGAGAACGAGGTCGTGGTCGCCTGCATCGGCGACCTCACGGCGGAGACCTGGTTCGCCGCGATGGTCGATTTCCCCAACCTCAGCGTCTACCTGCCCCTTGACTGCTGCGAGGGTTGCCGTTTTTCCGCCGGCGAGGAGATGCTGGGAGACGCCATCGCGCGCGCCGAGGAATGGGCGGGCTTTGGCATGGGCGTCGAGGTGGAGCCCCAGGCGCTCGTCTGCGAGAAGAATCGCGAGTTCGAGCGCAAGGAGTTCATGGACAACATCATGCGTACCACGGGCCTGAGCGTGGCGAAACTCAATCCGGCGACTGCCGCCGTGGCATCGGTCACGCAGCGCCTGAGGGAGCATTCGCAGAAGATCAGCGCGCTCGAGCGCACGCTTGCCAAGGCGTCGGGCACCACCACCCAGAAGCGCCGCCGCATTCTGACCCAGGGTCGCCAACTTCTGCTCTCCACCCTGCAGGCGCACCCCGAGTTGGCTGAAAACGTGCAGGTGAGCGTGCCCGAATGCGACTTCTCCCGTTGCACGGTCTGCGGCGATTGCGTGCGCGTGTGCCCGCTGTGCGCGTGCGACCTGGTCGATGCGGGGCGCTTCACCATCGAGCCCGCCTACTGCGTGGGGTGCGGCTTGTGTGCCGAATCGTGCCCCGAGCACGCGCTCACCATGGTCGAACGCGACGCAACCGAGCTCGTGGTGCCCGACCCCGAGGAGGAGAAGCGCGCTGCCGAGGCGGAGCAGGCGCGCGAGGAGGCGGAGCGCTTGAAGGCCGAGGCCAAGACGAAGCTCTCGGGCATGCTCGACCGTGTCGAGAAGCTTGCCGATTAGCGGGGCGACCGGCTTCGCCGGTTTCCGCTTTGCGGGCTCATCGCCTACAATACTCACGTAACCGCGTGCCGCATCCATTGCGGCGCACCTATGAGAGGAAGTTTCAGCGTGGCGCTATCCATCGGTATCGTCGGCCTGCCCAACGTGGGCAAGTCGACGCTCTTCACCGCCCTCACCAAGAAGGGCGGCCTTGCCGCCAACTATCCGTTCGCGACCATCGACCCCAACATCGGCATCGTGAACGTGCCCGACGATCGCCTGCAGAAGCTCGCCGATATCGTGCATCCCGGGCGGATCGTTCCCGCCACGGTCGAGTTCGTCGATATCGCGGGACTGGTCAAGGGCGCGAACGAGGGCGAGGGTCTGGGTAACCAGTTCCTCGCGAACATCCGCGAGACCGATGCCATCTGCGAGGTCGTGCGCTACTTCAAGGACCCCAACGTCATGCGCGAGGTGGGTCGCGTGGGCGAGTTCGTCGATCCCGCGGCGGATGCCGATACCATCATGACCGAGCTTATCCTGGCGGACATCCAAACGCTTGAGAAGCAGCTGCCCAAGCTCGAGAAGGATGCCAAGCGCGACCGCGAGCTCGCGCCCAAGCTCGAGGTCGCGAAGCGCCTGGTCGCCTGGCTCAACGACGGCAACCGCGCCGCGACCCTGGATATGACCGATGAGGAGCGCGCCGCCGCCAAGGGACTCTTCCTGCTTACCATGAAGCCAATCCTCTACGTGGCGAACGTGGACGAGGATATGCTGGGTGAGCCGCTCGAGCCCATCGACGGCGTGACGCCGATCCCCATCTGCGCGAAGGTGGAGGCGGAGCTCTCGGAGCTCGATCCCGAGGAGGCCGCCGAGTACCTGGAGAGCATGGGGCTCGAGCGCCCCGGTCTCGATGTGCTCGCGCAGGCGGCGTACAAGCTGCTGGGCCTGCAATCCTTCTTCACCGCGGGTGAGATGGAAGTCAAGGCGTGGACGGTGCGCCAGGGTGCGACCGCTCCCCAGGCCGCCGGCGTCATCCATTCCGACTTCGAGCGCGGCTTCATCAAGGCCGAGGTCATCTCGTATGACGATTACATCGAGCTCGGTGGCGAGCAGGGTGCCCGTGCCGCCGGCAAGCTCCGCATGGAGGGCAAGGATTACGTCATGGCCGATGGCGACGTGGTCCATTTCCGCTTCAACGTATAAGGGTACGGAGGGGTTCCGCATGTTCCGTTTTGGCAAGAAGAACGGCTATCTGGCGATCGCGCTGCTCGTGCTGGGGGTCATTCCGGTGCTCGTGGCGATCTTCGTCGTGCCGCAGCTTCCCGAGAGCATCCCCACCAAGTTCGACGCCGCCGGCGAGGTCGCGCGATGGGGGAGTCGCCTGGACACCCTGTTCGTGCCCGTGCTGTGCTTCCTGCTGAGCATCGCCACGTATGTGAGCGGGCGCAGGCAGGCGACCGCCCAGGCGGTCGAGTCAGAGATCCTGGCGGAGCAGGGATTCGGAAGGTTCATGCGCAACGGCTTGGTGACCGCCGTGATCTTGAACGTCGCGAACGCGTACTTCATGTATACCGCGCTCACGGCGACCGGCTTGCCGTTCTAGCACGACTCGCCGGTTGCAGCTCTGCTGCCCGCAACACGGTTACCGGCCGTTGCCCATGCGGTTTCGACCGACGATCAACCTGGCCGCATAGATGACGCCGCCGCGTTCGCGCGACGGCGTCGTTGCATTCGCCGCTGCCTGGCAGGCGGCCCCCGCTTCCTCGAGCGCGATAAGGGTACCCGCCTCGAGCGCCAGCGGTAGGTCGTAGGGACGGGTGGCGATGACGATGGTGCGGCGGAACGGGATGCCGCGGGCGCGACAGAGCCGCGCCAGGGCGTCGGCGCGATCGATGCCCAGGGGGACCGGCATCATCTGCACACGCGAGCACCGGTTCCAACGGGAGAGCGCCGTTCGGGCGCGCGACTCGTCGCTGCGCGTCGCGATCGCGAGCTCGTAGCCGTCGGCGATCAGCGCATCGAGCGCCGCATGCTCACCGGGCAGCACCTCCGGGACACCTTCCGCATTGTCCAGATCGATCAGCACCAGGGCATGCCGAGTCCGCGCCGCGCCACCGTGAATCGGCCAAAATACTGCGGATTCGTATTCGACGGGACCCTCCGGCATGTTCTGGCCCCCTCCCGAAGCTGTGCGGTTTCTGGTACATGTAAACTATAGTTTACATCCGCATCAGGTGCATTCCGCACACTCAGGATATGGACGAGCGGATTGAACAGAGGGTCGGTAGGCGCGTGCGCGAGCTCCGGGAGGGACAGGGCCTCTCGAAGTCGGAGTTCTGCCTGATGATCGATCTGAGTCGACCGTATCTCAATGCAATCGAATCCGGAGATGCCAACATCACGTTGCGTCAGCTCGCTCGTATCGCCGCTGGTCTCGCGGTCGATCCGGAGGACCTGATTCGCCGCTGATGCTGTCCATGCCGTCCCGGGTGGGAGGGCTTTAGGTCGGAGCCCTCGGTCAGGCGACCTCGGGCGCACGGTCGAAATTGACCTGCCGATAGAACAGCCGCTTGATCTCGGCCGCGTCGCGGGTCTGGCCTAGCACCCACATCGTCTTCGCCACGAGCGCCTCGCAGGTCATGTCGTCGCCGCGCAGGATTCCCGGATGCTCCGCCCAGGTGCGTCCCACCTCGTACACGCCCAGATCGAGGCCCTCCTCGGGAACCTGCGTGGTCATGACGAGGGCCCGCCCCGAATCGACCCAGCCGAAGATCGCCTCGCGGAAGGCGTCTCCCCGCTCGCCGAAGTCGGGCACGCCGCCCAAACCGAAGGTCTCCAGGATGATGCCGTCATAGACCGGTTTCAGGATGTCGAAGACCCGCGGGTCGAGGCCCGGGGTGAGCTTCACCACGGTCACATGCGGATCGAGCGCATCGTAAAGCCGCGGCCCAGACGGCTTGTCGCCCGAATCGCCCAGGTTCGCGGCGCCGCGCATGATGCGGTCGTTCCTGATATAGGCGAGCGGCGGGTAGTTGACGCTCGTGAAAGCGTTGACGCTCATGGTCCGCTGCTTGCGGGCGCGCGTGCCCGCGATGGCGAGGCCGCCGAACACGATCGCCACATCGCGCGACCGCTCGTCGGTAAGCCACAGAAGGCTCTGGTAGAGATTGAGCTTGGCATCGGTGAACGAGCTCACCATCGGCCGCTGCGACCCGGTGAGGGCGATGGGCTTAGGGCTGTCCTGGATAAGGTAGGAGAGGGCGGCGGCGGTGTAGGCCATGGTATCCGTGCCGTGCAGGATGAGGAAGCCGTCGTAACGGTCGTACGCTTCGACGATGACGTCGCGGATGCGCATCCAGTCGGCAGGGCACATGTTGGTGCTGTCGATGTTCATGGGTTGGACCACATCGAAGCGGCAGAGCCCCGAGATCTCGGGGACGCAGGCGGCGAGCTCCTCGCCGGAAAGCGCCGGCGAGAGACCGTTGCCGTCCTCCGCGGAGGCGATGGTGCCGCCTGTGGCGATCAAAAGGATGTTGGGGATGGCCGCGCGAGCGCCTGCGGTCGTGTTCATCATCAAGTCCTGCTTTCCGGTTCGTCGCATGCGACCATTGTACCCGCCGACGTTCGTTCGCGTCGCGCGGCATCCGCTGGCGATATCGTGCAGATGGATGCCGGCACCGGGTGTCACCTGCATCGCCGTGTATGATAAACGGGTTGCATATAGGCGCCCGCAGCGGCGCTCACGATAGGAGGCTCCATGTCGCAGGCATCCACCGACCAGAAAGTCCTCGTATTCGATTTCGGCGCGCAGTACGGCCAGCTCATCGCCCGCCGCGTGCGCGACCTGCAGGTGTATTCGGAGATCGTCCCGTGCGATATCACGGCCGACGAGGTCCGCGCGATGCATCCTGCCGCCCTCATCCTGTCGGGCGGTCCCGCGAGCGTCTACGCCGACGATGCCCCGCGCGTCGATCCCGCTATCTTCGAACTCGGCCTGCCGGTGCTCGGTTTCTGCTACGGCCACCAGATCATGGCCGTCACGCTCGGTGGCGAGGTCGCCCACTCCGAGGTGGGCGAGTACGGCCCGGCGACCATCGGGTGCGATAACGGCTCGGCGCTCTTCTCCGGCACGCCGCTCGAGCAGACCGTGTGGATGAGCCACCGCGACGCCGTCTCGACCGTGCCCGCGGGCTTCCGCGTGACCGCGCAGACCGGCGTGTGCCCCGTGGCCGCCATGGAGTGCCCGGAGCGGAAGCTCTACTCCACCCAGTTCCACCCCGAGGTGCGCCACACCGAGTACGGCCAGCAGATCCTCTCGAACTTCCTGTTCAAGATCTGCGGTTTTGAGAAGACCTGGACCATGGACAACCTGGCCGAGCAGAAGGTCGCCGAGATCCGCGAGCAGGTGGGCGATTCCCGTGTGATCCTGGCGCTCTCCGGCGGCGTCGACTCGAGCGTGGTGGCCGCGCTCGGCGCCCGCGCCATCGGCCGTCAGATGACCTGCGTCTTCATCAATCACGGACTTCTGCGCAAGGGCGAGCCCGAGCAGGTGGAGGAGGTCTTCACCAAGCAGTTCGACGTGGACTTCATCCACGTGCATGCCGAGGACCGCTATGCGGAGCTCCTGGCCGGCGTCACCGAGCCCGAGGAGAAGCGCCGCATCATCGGCACGCAGTTCTGGAACGAGTTCTTCGCCGTTGCCAAGCAGCTCGAAGAGGACGGTCGCCCGGTGACCTACCTGGCGCAGGGTACCATCTACCCTGACATCATCGAGAGCGGCGCCCGCAAGACCGGTGGCAAGGCCTCGACCATCAAGAGCCACCACAACCTGATCCCGTTCCCCGAGGGCGTGCACTTCGACCTCATCGAGCCGCTCGACCACTTCTTCAAGGACGAGGTCCGCGAACTGGGCCTCGCGCTGGGGCTGCCCGAGCACATCGTCTACCGCCAGCCAGTCCCGGGCCCTGGCCTGGCCATCCGCATCATCGGCGCGGTGGACCCCGAGAAGCTCGCGATCCTGAAGGACGCCGACGCGATCGTGCGCGAGGAGCTCGACGCCTACAACGCGCGCCTCTTCGAGGAGACAGGCGAGCGCAACTCCGAGCACAGCTGCTGGCAGTACTTCGCGGTCCTGCCCGACATCCGCTCGGTGGGCGTCATGGGCGACGAGCGCACCTACGCGCGCCCGGTGATTCTTCGCGCCGTCGAGTCGAGCGACGCCATGACCGCCGACTGGGCGAAGCTGCCCTACGAGGTCCTTGCGAAGATCTCGAGCCGCATCGTGGCCGAGGTTCCCGGTGTGAACCGCGTTGCCTACGACATCACATCGAAACCGCCTTCAACGATCGAGTGGGAATAAAATTTGGGAATTGTATTCCCAAATTTGACCGTTCTAATACAATGTGAGAAAATGGCCTCTCGGAAGGGAGGCCATTTCATGTATATAAGACGAGAAATCGAGCCGACGATCGACAGGCTGCTGAAGCAGGGCAAAGTGGTGCTGGTGACAGGCGCCCGCCAGGTCGGCAAGACAACGGCCCTCA
>CASFIQ010000141.1 GCA_949294785.1 uncultured Collinsella sp. | reverse complement strand
AAGGCGGTGCTCGCGCAGCCCGCGGGCTCGGTCAACTGCTTCTTCAAGGTGACCGAGCAGGGCGAGATCATCTTCGCCCGCTACGGCAACCAGGCGCTCGCCATGCGCCATATCGAGAGTGTGGCCGCGGCGACCCTGCTCAACTCGGCGCCCTCGGTGGAGCGCCGCAACACCGAGGCGACGGAGCGCTACGCCGATATGGCGGCGCGCCTCTCGGACACCTCGCACGAGGCGTTCCTGAGCCTGCTACACACCCCCGATTTCGCGCCGTGGTTCTCGACCGTGACGCCGCTTACCGAGGTGGGCCTCCTGCCCATTGGCAGCCGTCCGGCCAAGCGCGGTCTCGGCGCCCAGTCGCTTGACGATTTGCGCACCATCCCGTGGGTCTTCTCGTGGAGCCAGGCGCGCATCAACCTCGCGGCCTGGTACGGCCTGGGTTCGGCCTGCGAGGCTCTGGGAGATATCGACCTTCTGCGCCGCGCCTACGCCGAGTGGCCGCTCTTCAGCACGTTCATCGACAACATCGAGATGTCGATCGCCAAGACCGACGGCCGCATCGCCAAGATGTACCTCGCCCTCGGCGATCGGCGCGACCTGGCCGAGACCGTCTACCGCGAGATGCAGCTCACCCGCTCGTGGGTGCTTAGGATCGTGGGTGACGAGTGGCCGCTCGAGCACCGTCGCGTGCTTGGTCGCGCCGTCCGCGTGCGCAACCCCTACGTGGATGCGCTCTCGCTTGCGCAGGTGCGGGCGCTGCGCGTGGTGCGCGAGAACCAGGACGAGCTCTCCGCCGAGGCCAAGGCCGAGTACCTGGCGCTCATTCTCTCCACCGTGACCGGCGTCTCCGCGGGCCTTCAGAACACGGGGTAAGACGCACCTGCATCCGCGGTTCCCATCGGGCGGGCGGCGTCCCGAATCCTTGTCTCACTCAGCGCTTCGCGAATTCGCTCGACAAGGTTTCGGGACGCCGCCCGCCCTGCGTTTACGGCCGCTTCATGGCGCGCCGGGTTGAGGGATTATGTCTAGGCTTGACTAATGCAGTGCATGAAACGATGAATCAACCGCTCCGGAAAATCATTAATGAAAGTAGCGGAAAAACACTAATGGAAACAGCGGAAAAGCAGCAATGACATCTCCGGAAAAACCATAGAGCACGTAATGTACCTGCTCGGACGTGTAGACTGACTACCTTTGTTGCGAGCGAGACTGGCGCCTACCGTTTGGTCCCCTAAGCAAGCGTCCGGTTGCAGAAACAAGCTCCATCCGGAAATGTGGGCGACTGCACATTTCCGGATAGACTTTTGTGGTAGACAACCACATTTTCGGATGGAGTTTTAACCGAAGAGGCCAAAGGGGATCGGAGCGAGGTTTCAAAACTGCAGCTGCGAGCTTTCGTCATCACAACGTGGCAAGCCGCGCTATACTGATACCATCCTACCTGTACGGACAAGTTATCTTCAACTGGATGCCGCACGTCCAGGTGGTGTACGAAACTCGTGTGCCCAAACGGGGGCGTGTAGCATGTGCGAGCGTCCCGGCCAGGTTAAAAGGAGGACCCATGCCCCGCACGGATATCAAGCTCATCCTGTCCGATATCGACGGCACGCTGCTCCCCAAGGGACAGAAGGAGATCTCCGAGCGGTGCGCGCGGGCGTTTCGCGCGGCGAACGCCGCGGGGATCGTCTGCGGCGTGGCGACGGGGCGCGGGCGCGTGCAGGTGGCGCCCATCTTCCGGGGTGACGAATCCTTCACCGCGACCGCCATCGCCACCAACGGGGCGCAGGTCTACCTGAACGGCGAGATGCTCTACGAGCAGCGCGTCAGCCCCGAGAGCCTCCAGAAGATCCTGGACGTCATCGCCGATTACCCGGGTGCGGGCCTGCTCTGCTTCGAGGGCGCGACGCCCCTGATCGTGGCCGGCACGCGCGAGGACCTGGCGAACGTCATGCCGGTCTACGGCGAGACCGCGATCGAGGTCGATGGGATTCCCGAGGGCGGCGTCTCCAAGGCGAACTGCTTCCTCGACACCGACGAAGCCGGTACCGCGGCGCTTGTCGATTACCTGAACGAGCACGTCGAGGGGCTCGATTTCGACTCTCCCATGCGCGGCTACACCAATACCATGCCCGCCGGCTGGAACAAGGGCGAGGCCGTGAAGCTCCTTGCCGAGCGCATCGGCTGCACCCTCGATCAGGTAGTGGTCTTCGGCGATGCGGACAACGACCTCACGATGCTCCGCGCGGTGGAGAATTCCGTCGCGGTCGCGGGCGCCACGCCGGCAGCCAAGGCGGCAGCGCGCTGGCATATCGGGCGCTGCGAGGACGATGCCGTCGCCCACGCGGTCGAGGAGATCGTCGCCGGCACCTGGGAGCCGATGGAATAGGGTCCACTCGCGTTTGGGCGAGTGAGACGGACCACGTCGAACGGCATCTGATAGAGGGTGGCACCTCGGCGATGGGCTGCGGTGCCGCCCTCGGCTTTGCGGCTGTCGTATGCCGCATGCGCCTCGTGCATGCTTCCACTTTGTAAAGACTCGCCGTAAACCTCGCGAGCTGCTGGCGCTCATGCGCCGTTCCGCTATCCTAATACCCGCTGCCGCGCGCTGCCACGCGCGTATCGGCGGCCATGCGCGCCCGCGCTGTCTACGCGGCCGCGCAGTCTGTAACGCAGCCGCCCGTACCGGCACGGGGCGGCACAGATCAAAAGGAGGATCCGTGGCAGATACCATGCTTGCCGGCTGCCAGGCCGGCGCCAACCCTGCAGACATCCATTCGCTCCACACCCGCACCGCGGGCGAGCTTCGCGCCGCCAACATCGGCGAGGAGATCACCCTCACCGGTTGGGTGTGGCGCCGCCGCGACCACGGCGGCCTCATCTTCTGCGACCTGCGCGACCGCACGGGCATGACGCAGTGCACCTTCGATCCCGAGCACGCCGCGGGCGACGCGTTCCACACCGCCGAGACCATGCGCCCCGAGTGGCCCATCCTGGTGCACGGCACGGTCATCGCGCGCGACGCCGAGACCGTGAACCCGAACCTTCCCACCGGCGAGATCGAGGTGCTCGTCGACCGCGTCGAGGTGCTCAACCGGAGCAAGACCCCGCCCTTCCAGATCGAGGACGGCATCGAGACCGCCGAGGACACGCGTCTGCGCTACCGCTACCTGGACCTTCGCCGTCCTGAGATGATGGCGCGCATGCAGCTGCGCTCCGACTTCACCTTCGCGATCCGCAGCGCCCTGCACGATCGCGCGTTCATGGAGGTCGAGACCCCGGCGCTCTTCAAGTCCACACCCGAGGGCGCGCGTGACTTCATCGTGCCCTCGCGCATCCAGCCGGGCAACTTCTACGCGCTGCCGCAGTCGCCGCAGCTCTTGAAGCAGCTCCTCATGATCGGCGGCGTGGAGCGCTACTACCAGGTGGCCAAGTGCTTCCGCGACGAGGACCTGCGCGCCGACCGCCAGCCCGAGTTCACCCAGGTGGATATCGAGATGTCCTTCGTCGATCAGGACGACGTCATGAGCGCGCTCGAGGACGTGCTCGCCGACGCCTTCGCCAAGGTGGGCGTCGAGATGCCCACGCCGCTGCGCCGCCTCTCCTATTGGGACGCCATGGACACCTACGGCACCGACAAGCCGGATACGCGCTACGGCATGCATCTTGTGGACCTCACCGACGTCTTCAAGAACTCCGCGTTCAAGGTGTTCTCCGGCGCCGCCAACACCGAGGGCCACGTGGTCAAGGCGCTCAACGCCAAGGGTGCCGGCACTTGGCCGCGCGCGCAGATCGATAAGCTCGCCAAGGTGGCCGAGACCTTCGGCGCCAAGGGCCTCGCCTGGATTGCCTTCCGCGAGGACGGCTCCATGAACAGCCCCATCGTCAAGTTCTTCTCCGACGAGGAGATGGCCGAGCTTCGTCGCCGCTGCGATGTGGAGCCGGGCGACCTCGTCATGTTCGCGGCAGGCCCGCGTCTCGCCTCCGACGAGATCCTGGGCGGCATGCGCAGCCACATGGCTGACGCGCTCGAGGTGCCGCGCGAGGGTCACGACTTCCTATGGGTCGTCAACTTCCCGCTCTTCCACTGGGACGACGACGCCAAGCGCTACGAGGCCGAGCACCAGCCCTTCACCCAGCCGCATGTGGACGAGCTCGACCTGCTTGAGACCGATCCGCTCGCGATGGGCAGCTGCACGTACGACTTCGTCATGGACGGTTTCGAGGCCGGCGGCGGCGGTATGCGCATCCATGACTCGGCGCTCCAGCTCAAGATGCTCGAGTTCATGGGCTTCACCGAGGAGCGCGCCCGCGCCCAGTTCGGCTTCCTCATGGACGCCCTCGAGTTCGGCGCGCCCCCCATGGGCGGCTTCGCGCTCGGTCTCGACCGCGTGTGCATGCTGCTGGCGGGCGTGGATTCCATCCGCGATGTCATGGCGTTCCCCAAGACGAGCTCCGGCTCCGATCTTATGAGCGCTGCGCCCAGCGAGGTTTCCATGGCGCAGCTCAAGGAGGTCGGCCTGCGTCTGATGTAGGCCCGGTTTGCGGGATATCCCCGCTTACCGCGTGGTTTCGCCGTCCACGTTTCCCGCGGCGGCATCGTCGATAGGTCGTTGTCGGCGCCGGTCGCCCCTGCGGTCGGCGCCGTCCACCTTTATCGCGGGCGTTCCGCTCCCGGAGCCTGCGATAATCGATAAGGCAGGTGCCTGATGGGTGCCGCATGCCCGCCGTGTCGCCCAAGGAGGCCCGTCATGATCACGTTCTCCCATGTCATCGAAGTGCCCCAGGGCCTGCATGCGCGGCCGGTCGCATCGATCGCATCGTGCCTCACCGATGCCGCCTCCCGTGCGCGCGTGCGGTGCGGCGACATGGAGGCCGATGCCTCGGACCTGCTGGGCCTCATGGGGCTCGACGGCAGGCGGGGGCAGGAGCTCCGGTTCACGGTCGAGGGGCCGGACGAGGAGGCGGTCGCGGAGCGGCTCCGTGCGGTGTGCGCGCGCGAGCTGTAGAAACCCGGCTGTAGATTGAAACGGTAGGCTGCGGGCGCCGACGGCTGCCGGCAGGCCGCAGGCATAGTCCATCGATAGCTATGGAGGACGTGTGGCCCCGGCGGTCGCTGCGGTCCGTTCCCCTTTCCTCCTCTGGATAATCTGCTGCGCGTATGATAGTCTGAAATCGGACCAAATAATCGATGGGGAGGCGGTCGAACCGCCCCGTGCCCGACGGGCGGCTCATGCAGGCGCATGGCGACCTCCCGTATCTTCAGGAGGATTGATAGACATGGCCTCAGCACGCCTGGCGCGTCTGAGAGAGCGCGCCCTCGACCCGAACGAGGGCCTGCGGGCCCTTGCCTGCCGCGCGTTTCGGCTGCAGAACGTCCGGCGCATCGCCCTGATCGCGCTCGGTGCGTGCATTCTCTCCTTCGGAATCCATAACATCCACCAGGTGACCGGCATCACCGAAGGCGGCGTCATCGGCGGCATGCTCCTGGTGAACCATTGGCTGGGCGTGCCCGCCTCCACGGCCACCTTCGTGCTGGACGCGCTCTGCTACATCTTAGCCCTGCGCTTTCTGGGCTGGCGGTTCCTGGTGTGGTCGGGTGTGGCGACCGTGTTCTCGTCCGGCTTCTACGCATTGTGGGACCGCCTGCCCCACCTGCTCCCCGACCTCTCGGCGAATCCGCTGCTCGCCGCCGTGCTCGGCGGCCTCTTCGTGGGCGTGGGCTGCGGTCTCGTGGTGCGGCAGGGCGGCTCGTCCGGTGGTGACGACGCGCTCGCGCTCGTGATCTCGCGCGTGACGGGCATCCGCATCGCGCAGGCATACCTTGCGACCGATATCACCGTGCTGGTGCTCTCGCTCAGCTACATCCCCTGGACGCGCATCGCCTGCTCGCTGGTCACGGTGACGATTTCCTCGTGGGTCATCGATTTCCTGCAGCGCGTGGGCACCGAGGCTGAGGTATCCTGACGGGTAGTGTCAGGTGGCGGGATGTTGGCCGCAGGGTGCCGTCTGAAGCGCTTCGGCCGAAGTCGCCGGTCCCACCTGCCCGTCGCGAGATGCCGGTTGCGGGCGCCCGCCGCAAGGCGCCCTTCGATAAAGGAGATTCGCCATGGATGCGATCATCACGCTCGAGCCCGTCTTCAAGGAGAAGATCTGGGGAGGCCGCAAGCTCGAGACCGAGTTCGGCTATACGATTCCGGCGGGTCCGGTGGGGGAGTGCTGGGCGATCTCGGCGCATCCCAATGGCGACTGCACCATCACCTCGGGCGATTACGCCGGCAAGACCCTCTCGTGGCTGTGGGCGCACCATCGCGAGCTCTTCAGGGGTGCCGAGGGCGAGGTCTTCCCGCTTCTGGTGAAGATCATCGATGCCGCGGACGACCTCTCCATCCAGGTTCACCCCGATGACGCCTATGCCGCCGAGCACGAGAACGGCTCTTTGGGCAAGAAGGAATGCTGGTACGTGCTGGATGCCGACGAAGGCGCCACGATCGTGGTGGGCCAGCGCGCCCGCGACCGCGCCGAGTTCGCCGCCATGGTCGAGGAGGGCCGTTGGGGCGAGCTCCTGAACGAGATTCCCATCCATGCGGGTGACTTCTTCCAGATCGATCCCGGCACGGTGCATGCCATCAAGGCGGGTACCGTGGTGCTGGAAAGCCAGCAGTCCTCCGATGTCACCTACCGCGTCTACGATTACGACCGCAGGCAAGACGACGGGACCCTCCGCCCGCTGCACATGGCGCAGGCGCTCGATGTGATCGATTTCGATGCGGCGCCCATCGCCACCGGCGAGCTTCCCCCGGCTGAGGGCCCGGTTCAGGTGCTCGAGGCGAACGACTGCTACACCGTCGCGCGCATCAAGGTTGACGGGTCGCTTACGGTGCCCACGCCGCATCCGTTCACGTGCGTCAGCGTGACCCGTGGGTCGGGTGAGCTGAACGGGGTTCCCGTGGGGCGCGGCTCGCACCTGCTGGCGCTCGCCGCGTGCGACCAGCTTGAGCTGACGGGCGATATGGAGCTGGTCATCTCCTATCTGTAGCAATAGCGGCAGCCTTTCCCGTCGAACCGCTGCTCAACCTGAAACCAAAAATGCCACTGGTAAGGTAGTAAATTAGCCATAGCTAACAAATTGTTTCAATCGGCTAATTTTCTCTTTCCAACAGGGATGCCGTGTGATAGTTTACGTAGGTGAACATCCGCGGCGCCGCGGATGTTCGCGTGAGTTGCTTCCCGATCATGCGGAGAGGATGAGGTGCATGGGTGAGCCGGTTATGCCCGCGATGCCGCTTTCCATGGCGCGCACGGGCGAGACCGTCGCGGTGCGCCGCGTGCGCGGTGCCGCCGATCTCAAACGGCATCTGGAGAACCTGGGATTCGTCGAGGGGTCCGAGGTCCATGTCGTCTCCTCGTCGGGCGGGAACATCATCGTCATGGTGAAGGGTGCGCGCTTCGGGTTGGATACCCGGGTGGCGAGCCACGTCATGGTCGCCTGACGAGCCGGTCGTTATGCGCGAGCTGGAAAGGGGGTAGCGATGAAAACGTTGGGTGATGTCGCGGTGGGGGAGTCCGCCACCGTCGTGAAGCTTCACGGCGAGGGTGCGCTCCGACGCCATCTCATGGACCTCGGTCTTATCAAGGGGACGCCGTTCACGGTGGTGAAGGTGGCGCCGCTGGGCGATCCGGTCGAGATCCGCGTACGCGGTTACGAGCTCTCCATCCGCAAGGAGGAGGCGTCGATCGTCGAGGTGCGCTGATGCGCCGACGGCGGTCATATCTCTACAGGTAGAGTTAGATAAATCTAACATAGATATCTGACTTAGCAGCTTCGCGCCATCGAAGCTTCAAAGCCTTGAGGAAGAAGGAAGCATGGCAAAGGAGTTACACATCGCGTTGGCGGGTAATCCCAACTGCGGTAAGACAACACTGTTCAACCTGCTCACCGGGCAGAACGGCTATGTGGGCAACTGGCCGGGCGTCACGGTCGAGAAGAAGGAGGCGCGGCTCGCTCGGGACAAGGACGTGATCGTCACGGACCTGCCGGGCATCTATTCGCTCTCCCCCTATAGCCCCGAGGAGCGCGTGAGCCGCGACTACCTCATGAGCGGCGAGCCCGATGCGGTCATCCAGCTGCTCGACGCCACCAACCTCGAGCGCAACCTCTACCTCGCGCTTCAGGTTATCGAGACGGGCCTTCCGGTGGTTGTCGCGCTCAACATGGCCGACCTGGTCGAGCGGTCGGGCGACAAGATCGACACCGCGAAGCTCTCGAAGCGCTTGGGCTGCCCGGTGATCCTGGTGTCCGCGCTCAAGAACATCGGCATCGACGAGCTCCTTGCCGCGGCCAAGCGCGCCGCCGGCCAGAAGGGCTCGGTCGCAGCGCATCGCTTCGACTCCGCCATCGAGGACGTGCTGGCGAAGATCGAGGCGCTGCTGCCGGGATCGGTTCCCGCGGCGAAGCGCCGTTACTTCGCGGTGAAGCTCTTCGAGCGCGACGAGGAGGCGAAGCGCCAGGTGAACCTCACCGAGGCGTCGGCGACCGCCATCGAGCGGATCGTCGCCGACTGCGAGCGCGACTGCGATGACGACGCGGAGTCGATCATCACCGGTGAGCGCTATGCCGTCATCGCCCACATCATGGACGAGTGCGTGAAGAAGGCGCCGGAGAAGATGTCGGTCTCCGAGAAGATCGACCGTGTGGTCACCAACCGCATCCTGGGCCTGCCGATCTTCATCGCGATCATGTGGGCGGTCTACGCCATCGCCACGGGTGCCGACGCCTTCGGTACCGCCGGCACCGACTGGGTGAACGACAACCTCTTCGGCGAGGGCTTCGAGCTCTTCGGCCAGGCGTTCCCGTCGATTCCGGGCGTCATCGAGGGCTGGCTTGCCGCCGTGGGCGCGAGCGACCTGGTCTCGAGCCTCGTGCTCGACGGCATCGTCGCCGGCGTGGGCGCCGTGCTCGGCTTCATCCCGCAGATGTTCGTGCTCTTCGTGCTTCTCAGCTTCCTCGAGGACTGCGGCTACATGGCGCGCGTGGCGTTTGTCATGGACCGCGTGTTCCGCCGCTTCGGGCTTTCGGGCAAGAGCTTCATCCCCATGCTCGTCTCCACGGGCTGCGGCGTGCCGGGCGTGCTCGCCACCAAGACCATCGAGAACGAGAAGGATCGCCGCATGACGGTCATGACCACGACCTTCATTCCCTGCGGCGCGAAGCTCCCCATCATCGCGCTGCTCATGGGTGCCATGGTGGGCGACGCCGAGGCCAGCTGGATCAGCCCGCTCTTCTACTTCCTGGGCGTTGTCGCGGTGATCGCATCGGGCATCATGCTCAAGAAGACCAAGCTCTTCGCCGGACGGCCCACGCCGTTTGTCATGGAGCTGCCGAGCTACCACTTCCCGTCGATTCGCTCGTGGGCGCTGCATGTATGGGAGCGTGTCTCCGCCTATATCAAGAAGGCGTTCACGATCATCTTCGCCTCCACCATCGTGGTGTGGTTCCTCTCCAACTTCGGCGTGTACGAGGGGACCTTCGGCTTTTTGCCCGACATCACCGGCGGGCTCGAGGAGTTCACCAGCTACTCCGTCCTCGCCATGGTGGGTGGCGCGCTCGCCTTCGTGTTCGCGCCGCTCGGGTTCGATTCCTGGCAGGCGACGGCCATGTCCATCACGGGCCTCGTCGCGAAGGAGAACGTGGTCGCCACCGCAAGCTCGCTTCTCGCCATCGCCGACGGCACCGAGACCGATCCCAACCTGTGGGCAGCCTTCGCGGGCATGTTCCCCACGGTGGGCGCTATCGCCGCGTTCGGCGCGTTCAACCTGCTGTGCGCACCGTGCTTCGCCGCTATGGGCACCATCCGCGCCCAGATGCGCTCGGCTAAATGGACTGCGATCGCCATCGGG